>JBCCMR010000155.1:0-7679 GCA_039026255.1 Pseudomonadota bacterium | reverse complement strand
GCCGCGCCCGCCGCGCGCTTCGAGCGATTCAAACCACATGGGGTCGAGCTCTGACCCGCGATACGCTTCGATAAAGTCGCGGCGATTGATGCGGCTCTGGTCGGCGAGCTTCACCATTCCGCTGTCAAGCGACATAATCTTACGGTTGATCCCGTAAAGCTGGTCGATCAGCGCTTCGATCCGGTTGTTGTGCAAATGCAGGGCATTGACCTGCTCCACAAGCGAAGACCGCAATGTTTGGTAGGCTTTTTCGCTCTTTGCCGAAAAGCTGCCGTCGTCGTTGATCGTGGCCGAAATGCGGTCATCCTGCATGGCGGCAAGTTTTTCATAGTCGTCTGCGATTTGTTCAAGCGTCGCCAGGACCTGGGGCTTGAGCGCGGCTTCCATGGCCGCCAGGCTCATGTTTGCGGCTTCGTCCTCGTCGTCGTCGTCATCGTCGTTTGCAATCGGATTGCCGTCGGCGTCGACTTCCTGCTCTTTCTCCGCCTTTTGTCCACTATCAACAGGCTTTAGCCCCTCAACAACGCTTTCTTCGTTGTCGTCTTCCATGGTGTTGCCAAAAGTCGTCTCCAGGTCGATGACGTCGCGCAACAGAATGTCTTCGTCGAGAAGTTCTTCGCGCCAGATGGTGATGGCTTGAAAGGTCAAAGGGCTTTCGCACAGCCCGGCGATCATCGTGTTTCGGCCCGCCTCAATCCGCTTGGCGATGGCAATTTCGCCCTCGCGGGACAGAAGCTCGACCGAGCCCATCTCGCGCAGGTACATACGCACCGGGTCGTCGGTGCGGTCCATCGTTTCCTTGCCTGTCTCAGCTAGGGCGATGGTCTTGGCTTTGTCCTCGACGACGGCAAGCTCTTTGTTGCTGTCGTCCTCGACCTCTTCTTCTTCTATAATGTTGATGCCCATTTCCGAAAGCATCGACATCACATCTTCAATTTGCTCTGACGATACTTGATCCGGGGGCAAGACCTGGTTCAATTCGTCGTAGGTGATGTAGCCACGGGCTCTAGCGGTCGCGATCATCTTTTTGACCGCAGCCTGGCTCATGTCGCCCATGGGGCCGCCAGGTTCTTGGTCGTCGTGCTTTTCGTGTTCGGTGTCTTTTGCTGCCATGGCTGCCTCCAAACGGTCGGGCTGGCTGTGTCGCGCGTCCTGGCATTGAGCCAGGGGCGATTCGTTTTATTCGAATCAATCGATTCGGGCGGTGATTCGCAACCGACTTACCGGCCTTTCTTCACCCAAACCTCGTCGTCGAGGAGTTTCTGTAACTGTTTTGAAAGGTTCTCACGGTCTTCCTCCTCGGTCCCGCCGCCAGCGACGCTGGCGCGGGTTGCTTTCGCCCGGGCTGCACTGGCCTGCTGAATGCGCCAGGTCAGACTTTCATTGGCCACACCGCCGAGTTCCTCTTCGGCCTCACTCAGATCGGCTTCGGCCCCCAGAACGGCGGCGTGTTTTTCCAGATCCTCTGCAAGGGTCTGCGCCACCAATGCCTCCTCCGCCCCATCGCGCAGGTGGGGGTGGATACGGACCGGTGGCAGGCTCATGACATATGCCATCGGATCAAACCCCAGGGTGTCGGACATGGAGCGATGGATGGCCTCCCGCGCTGTCTGGACACCTAGGTCCATGTCGAGCGCCGCCAAGAGTGCATCGCGAATTTTACCCATCTCAGGGTCGGAAAACGGCAACCTTTCAAGCGCTGTTTCCATGGATAGCGCGGCCCGGGGTGCGCGCATGGCGGCCGCCAGTATCAAGGCTTCGCGCAGACGCGCCGGGGCTGTCTCCCCCTGGGCCAAAAGACTGGAACGGGTTCCTTGGGTGGCTTGGCCACGGGGTAGGGTTGGGCGCCACCCCCCTGGCCCGGCGCCGCCAGGGCCGCGAGCTTGCGGGCCACGGTTGCCCTGAAACAAACCTTCGCGAAGGTCACGAACCGCTTCGCCGTAGTGGCGGCGCAGACCCGGGTCGCGGATCGCGCGGAGCTTTTCGCGTAGGCGTGCATCCAGTGCTGCGCGGCGCTCCGGGCTGTCGAACACTTGGCCTCGGGTTTCCCGTGCCCAAAGCAGTTGAACCATCGGTTGCGCCCGATCAAGGAGCGTCTGCATCGCGTTGGGCCCGTGGGCTTTGATCAGATCGTCAGGGTCCTGGCCTTCGGGTAGCACCACAAATCTAAGGGATTTTCCGGGTTCCAGGAGCGGTAGCGCCACGTCGATCAATCGCTCAGCCGCCCGAAGCCCTGCCTTATCCCCGTCAAGCGCAAGCACCGGCTCATCGCACATGCGCCAAATCATAGCCAATTGGTGTTCTGTGATCGCCGTACCCAGGGGGGCCACCGCGTGGTCAAATCCCGCCTGGGCCAGGGCGATTACGTCCATATATCCCTCGGCCACGATCAGCCGCCCGGTCTTGCCTGCCGCCTCCCGGGCAGGGGCGTGGTTGTAAAGCGAACGGCCTTTGTCAAAAAGCACCGTCTCTGGCGAGTTGAGGTATTTCGCCCGGGCGTTGGGGTCCATGGCCCGCCCGCCCAACGCCGTGCAGCGCCCGCGGGCGTCGCGGATCGGGAAGATGATGCGCCCGCGGAACCGGTCATAGGGGGCGCCACCCCCGTCGGGTTCGGCAGCCAGGCCCGCGTCAACGATGTCTTTGGCGGCAATGCCTTTTCCGGTGAGGTGGGTGAAAAGCCCCTGGCGGTCGTCGGTGGCAAAGCCCATCTCGAACCGGTCGCGGGTGGCCTGGGGCAGACCGCGCCCGTCCAGATAGGCTCGCGCATCCGCACCGCGACCGCTGGCCAGTTGCATGCGGAAGTAACGCACCGCCGCCTCCATCACCTGGGCCAGTTGGTTGCCGCGGTCGATCTTGGCCTGCGCCTGGGGGTCGCGGGCAGGCATCGACATGCCCGCTTCGCGCGCAAGTATCTCCACCGCTTCCATGAAAGGCACGTTTTCGGTTTCCATGACAAAGCCGATGGCGTCGCCTTTGGCGTGGCACCCGAAACAGTAGTAAAATCCTTTTCTATCCTCGACGTGAAAAGACGCGGTCTTTTCCTGGTGGAACGGACAGGGGGCCCACCAGTCGCCTTTGCCCGGATTTGATTTGCGTTGGTCCCAGGTCACTTTGCGCCCCGCCACGTCCGCGATCGATACGCGACCGCGCAGTTCGTCCAAAAATCCGGGGGGCAAGCTCATGGGTGCAATATGATAGCGCCCGCGGCGGATTGCCAGGGCATGGGTCCGCCCTTGCGGCGGAGTGGCATCTGGGCCAAGGGGGGGCCATGATCCGCGCGCTTCTCTTCGACAAAGACGGCACACTTTTCCATTATGAGCGCACCTGGGGTGCCTGGGGCGCTGCGGTGATCCTGGACCTGGCCAGCGGCGATGCGGAACTGGCCGGTCGCATGGCGGAAGCTGTGGGATTTGACTTGCCCACGCAGACATTCCGGGCTGGGAGCCTGATCGTTGGCGGCTCCGCCGGAGAGGTTAACGCGGCCCTAGCGGACCAGGCGCCTGGGCTCACCGCGCAAGACGTCGACCGGGTGGCCCGCCACCACTTGACCACGCTCCCCAATGAGCCGGTCTGCGATTTGCCTGTGCTCTTTTCTGCGCTGCGTGACGCAGGCTACGCGTTGGGTATTGCCACCAACGATTACGAGACCGTCGCCCATCAGCAATTGGCCGCTGCGGGCATCACTGGGCATTTCTCTTTTGTCTGTGGCTACGATAGCGGCTTCGGGGCAAAACCTGGCCCTGGTATGGTCGAGGGTTTTGCTGCGCACTTGGGACTGCCCTTGGAGTCAGTGGCCATGGTGGGCGACAGCACCCATGACTTGCGCGCGGGCCGCGCGGCGCGGGCGGGGCTGACTGTGGCCGTCTTGACCGGCCCGGCGGATCGCGGCGACTTGGTCGATTTCGCCGACCATGTGATCGAAGATATCAGCGAGCTACCGGCGCTTTTGGACGGGCTGTCCAAGGGTTAGGCGAAATCGCTCACAGGTTAAGGACTGCATGGGCTCAGCCCCCTGCGGGTGGCAGCGTCTGATCGAGATGCCCGCCCAGGCGCACCGGCGCGATGCGCCTAGCCAAGCCGTCGGCGCCGGTTTCCACATAGACGCCCGACACCGTTGCCGGCCCCCTTGCGGGGCTGAAGCGGTCCTTTTGCATTCCAGTCAAAAAGCGGCGCATGGGCTCTCCCGGGTCCATGCCGATCACGGACCGGTAGTCGCCACACATGCCCGCGTCGGTCATGTAGCCCGTGCCTTTGGCCAACACCATCGCGTCGCCGGTTGGCACATGGGTGTGCGTGCCGACGACCAGGCTCGCGCGGCCGTCCAGGTAGTGGCCCATGGCCATCTTTTCGGACGTGGCTTCGGCGTGGAAATCCACCAGGATCGCGTCCGCCCGCGCCCCAAGAGGCGCCACCCGAAGTGCCTGGTCGAGCGCGGAAAACGGGTCGTCAAAGGGCCGCTTCATAAACACCTGACCCAGGGCCTGGGCCACAAAGACGCCCTTTGTGCCGGCCACCGGAAAAAGCGCCGCCCCCCTGCCCGGTGCGCCCTTGGCAAAGTTGAGCGGGCGCAGGATGCGCGGTTCCTGGTCGATAAAGCCCAGCATGTCCCGTTGGTCAAAAGCGTGGTCGCCCAGCGTGATGCAATCGGCCCCGGCCTCTAACAGACCTTTCGCGTGAGCGGCGCTGAGCCCCGCGCCATGGGTGGCGTTTTCGCCGTTCACGCAGACAAAATCGAGCGCCCAGTCCTGGCGCAAAGCGGGCAGCCGTTCGGCCACGGCCGTGCGCCCGGCCCGGCCCATTACATCGCCAAGAAAAAGGAGCTTCATGGCCCCGCCCTACGCCCCGGGCGTCCCCGGCGCAAGGTCAGGGTCGGGGTGGGCCGGTTGCAGCACGCCGGTTTCGGTGACGATCAGGTCCAGCGGCCAGTCTGTGGGCTCCCGCGGGACCGACAGCAGTTCCTGGGCGCCATAGGCAAAGCCCACGGCCCTCGCGGTGCCCAACTCCGCAAAGCTACGGTCGTAAAACCCGCCGCCGTAACCCAGCCTCCCCCCCGTGCGGTCCCAGGCCACTAAGGGTGTGATCACTATGGCCGGTGTGAGCGTTGCCCCATCTTGCGGGACTGCGGCGCCGAAAGGGCCGTTGACCATGACGCAACCCGGCCGCCATTCTCGAAAATCCAGCGCTTGGCCTGGGCCGCGGATGACCGGCACGCAGACTCGGCGGCCTCGGGCGCACAGGTGCTCCATGGTGGGCAGAGGGCTCAGCTCCGTACGGATCGGCATGTAGGCCGCCACCACTGCGCCCGCCATGGTATCAAGGAGCCCGATCAAGTGATCGTTTGCCACATGGTCGTGCCCTGCTTCGTGCGCTGCCTTGCGCGCGGCAAAGGCTTCCTTGCGGAGCGCGCTCTTCTTATCAGTCATGGTGCCCCCATGTACCCGCTAACCTGCGCGCGTTCGCCCCGGGGCAGTGCGGGTGCAGGCGGGCCCACAGTCGCGCCCAGAGGGCGCAGTCGCGTCCGTGGAAGGTGATTTATTCCCGAGAGCCTGGAAAATCCAGGTGGGCGCCGGGTGCAATAGGCCAGGACCAGTCACAGAGCCAACTCCCTCGGTGTGCTTATCGGCCAACGGAATAATGGTTCTCACGAGAAGGGCAGAACCCGCCTGCGCCTCTAAGGTAAAGCGATGGCCTAAGCACTTCAAGGGCAGCTAATGCGGCTGACGCAACGCCCTTTTATCAGCGCCCATTCACACCGTTCCCCTAAGCGCCTGCGCCGGTTGCTTGACCGATCGTTCACTCTTTGTTCATATAAGGCAATGCACGACTCACCCCCTTGCACTGCGCAGCCCGGACAGATCGTGGCCCGCGGCACGGCGCGCCACCTGCGCCAGCACGATTTCCTGTGCCTGCCGGAGTTTGTGCCTACTGCGGGGCTTCGCGTAGACCTGATGTGCCTTGGTCCAAGGTCCGAGGTCTGGGTTGTCGAATGCAAATCTTGCCGCGCTGATTTTGCTTCAGACACCAAATGGCGGGGCTACCTGGACTGGTGCGACCGGTTCTTCTTCGCCGTGCCCGCCGATTTTCCGATGGATATCCTGCCCCCGGATCAGGGGCTGATTGTGGCCGATGCTTATGATGCCGAGATTTTGCGTTTTGGGGACGAAGGCAAGCTTCCCGCCGCCCGGCGCAAGAAGATCACGCTGAAGTTTGCCCGTAACGCCGCAGACCGTTTGCGGCGTTATACCGATCCCGGCCTCTTCGACTTGCGCTCCACCCAGTAGGCTTTTCACAAAAAGCGGTGTCGCAGCAGGCTAAGGCCTCCAACCCTCGGGGGCGAGCTCAAAGTGCGCGAACTCGAACCCCGGCGTGACCGTGCAGCCGACCAGCGTCCACCCGTCTGCGGGCTGGGCCGACTGCCAGGCGTTGGGCGGCACGATAACCTGGGGGCGCTGCCCGGCACCCACGTCAGGACCTAAAACAGACGTTCGCGGGGCATCACCTTCGTGGATCGACAACTCCAACGGCGCGCCGGCGTACCAATGCCAGATTTCAGTCCCGTCCACCCGGTGCCAGCGCGAGCGCTGACCTGCCTCGAGAAGGTAGTAGATCGCCGTGCCCATGGCCCGCGGCATAGTCCCATCGCGCCATGTTTCTACGTACCAGCCGCCTTCTGGATGTGGTTGCAACCCCAAGGTTTCGATCATGGTCTGCGCCGAAGTCATGGACTTTGTCCTTTCCCGTTCCGCGCCGCCGTGGGTCAGAGCGGCAACGCCTGCAGCACGGCAAGCCAGATCGCCGTGGCAAAAACTGCAATAGCTGTGGAAATCAACACCGTCGAGGCGGCTGTATCCTGGGCACGACCGTACATTGTGGCGAAGACAAAGGTGTTCACCCCGGGCGGCATAGCCGCAGCGAGCGTTATCGTGCGCGTCACGTCCGCTGATAGGTCAAAGACCTGGGTCGCTAGCGTGAGCGCAATCAGCGGGTGTATCACAAGTCGAAGGGCACTGATCATAGCAGTTTCGCCAATATGGTCGGCTAAGCCATAGCGTGTCAGGATCCCGCCCAGGCCAAAAAGCGCGGCTGGCAGCGCCGCCTGGGCCATCATTTCCAGCGCCGCCACCCCGGGATCAGGCAGCGCGATGCCCGTTAGGTTGGCGGCAAAGCCCAGGCCGATGCCGATCATCAAACCATTTCGGAACATAGCGTTGGCGACCGTTCCTAATGTCGCCCCTAAGGGGCGTCCGTCGGCGCGGGCAAACTCCATCGTGGTGATGCCCAAAAGATAACAGAACGGCGCGTGGATCGCGACGATGGCAACCAGGGGCGCCAACGCCTCGGCGCCAAAGGCCCGCTCCACAAGCGGCATCCCCAAAAGGACCGAATTGGCAAAGAGCGCGCAAAAGCCCACGGCGACCGCTTCTCCGGGGCGGCGGCCAAAGATCACGCGCGCCCCAAGCGCCGAAAGCGCAAAGCAAAGCGCGCTGCCGGTGTAGAAGCTCAAAAGAATTTCCCGGTGGAAGACCGCGCCCAAATCCAGTTGCCAGATCGAAAGAAATAGCAGGCATGGGATCGCGAAGGTCTGGGTAAAACGCATAAGCCCGTCGCTGAATTCCGCCCGAAAAAGCCCCGCACGCGTGGCGCCAAAGCCCGCGCCCACGATCAAAAAGACCGGCAGT
>JBCCMR010000154.1:0-7684 GCA_039026255.1 Pseudomonadota bacterium | reverse complement strand
GGGATCGCGCGCACCTTCCAAAATATTGCGCTTTTTTCGGGGATGAGCACGCTCGACAACATAATGACCGGACGGCTGACCCACATGAAAAAGGGCATCTTTTCCCAGGCGCTTTGGTGGGGTGCGGCGGAGCGTGAGGAAACCGAGAACCGCGAAGCCGTGGAGCGGGTGATCGACTTTCTGGAAATCCAGTCGATCCGCAAAACGCCTGTGGGGCGGCTGCCTTACGGTCTGCAGAAGCGGGTGGAGTTGGGCCGCGCGCTGGCGGCAGAGCCGAAGCTTCTGCTGCTTGATGAGCCGATGGCGGGCATGAACGTAGAAGAAAAAGAGGACATGAGCCGCTTTATCCTCGACGTGAACGACGAGTTTGGCACGACGATTGCGCTGATCGAACACGACATGGGTGTGGTCATGGACCTGGCCGACCGGGTGGTCGTCATGGACTACGGCAAGAAGATCGGCGACGGCACCCCCGGCGAGGTGCGCAGCAATCAGGATGTGATTGATGCGTATCTGGGGGTGTCGCATGACTAGAGCGTCGGCCCTCCTGGTTGCTACCCTTGTGGTGTGGATCTCGCCTGATCGCGTGGCGTTGTCGGCGACCACCACTGACGTTTTCACTGCCTTCCACACGCGGTGTGTCGAACCGATGCGCTCAAGCCTTGCGCCGAGAACGGCGGACATGTCGCCTTTGCATGAGGCGGTCGTTGCGGAGTTGTTGGGCGCGGAGGCTACCGATGAATACACGGGTTGGATCAGCCGACCGGCGGCCTTTGTCCTACTTATCCACACCTCGCAGAAAAACTGCCAAATACTGGCTAGTGTCGAGCAATGGGCGTTTCTGCGGGTGTTGAAGAGAGATGCAGTGGTGGAGGGCTTCCGGTTCTCCCAGGACTTGAACGAGCTCGATCCCACAAAAGAAGTGCCGCGGGTATCCGTATTTGGCTCTATGCCGCTCTCAGGTGGCGGATTTTTGCAGCTCACCCATAGCCACATCAACACTAATACGCGGAAAACAGCTTTGCTGCTTGCTACCATTGTCGGAGAGACAGCGGCGAGCTGCGCATTGTTTCCAGAGAAGTGCGGGTCATGAGAAATCTGATTTTGATCTGCCAGACACATAGCACATCGGAACCCGGCACCTTGCCTGGGACGTGGGAGGGTAAACCATGAGCGCAGATTTCCTTCTCGGCGTTCAGGACGTAATTGATGCGTATCTGGGGGTGTCGCATGACTAGGATTGCGGCACTGCTGGTTTCTGTTTTCGCGCTGAGCAGTGCTGCTTTTGGCGAGGGTTCGGACACCCAAAGGCTTCTGCAAATAACTGACGCATGCGTCAAATCCGTTCTGGAACGCGATTTTTCGCATTTATCCGGCCTAGGCCAGTATGAGGAAAAACCTAACGAGTCATACCGTGCCCGAGTTTTCGACTCGCACTTCGACGCACTTGTTGTCGGTAAGGTCGTTCCGATTGAAGGGCTTTCCGGCCTGCACGAGGTTTGCATTGCGCTTGGGCTTAAAGCGCAGGCTCCGAAGTACCACTGGTTTGTCTTTGAGTTGAGTGAATGGGCTGTGGATAATGGGTTCAACGAAATGCCGCCTGAGGAAGGTTTCGATTTTGCCCTTGCGCGATGCGACGGACCAGACCGCATGGTTCTGCTGTCGACTGGACTAAAACGCGCGGGCGAATATTTTGCCAGTCTCATCGTACTGGGGCTGAATGATATCGACGAAACGGAATGCGATGAGGGCCTAACATGAGCGCAGATTTCCTTTTCGGCGTTGAGGTTTTTCTCAACGGTTTGATGGCTGGGGTGCTCTACTCCCTTGTGGCGCTGGGCTTTGTGTTGATCTTCAAATCCTCGGGCATTTTCAACTACGCCCAGGGGGTGTTTGCGCTTTTTGCGGCGCTTACACTCGTGGGCATTCAGCAGGGGCAGGTGCCGTTTTCGCATCTGATCAATGCGGTCTTCGGCACGAAGGTGCATCATTTCGGCTGGGACGTGCCGAGCTTTTTGGCCATCGCCATGACGGGCGCGGTCATGGTGATCCTGGCGATCTTGGTGGAACGCTACATCTTGCGCCACCTGGTCAACCAGCCGGACATCATCCTCTTCATGGCCACCATCGGGCTGGCCTATTTCATGGAAGGTTTCGGTGACCTGATGTGGGGGTCCGAAATTAAGAAGCTTGACGTGGGTATTCCCCAAGGCGGCAGTTTTTGGATCGAAGAGCAGACCGCGGGTCTCGGGGGTGACGCCTTTTACGGGTTCTACCTGGATCAACTCGACATCTACGCTACCGTTTTCGCTGCGGTTTTAGTGCTGAGCCTTGTGGCGTTTTCCCAATACACCAAAACCGGACGGGCTCTGCGCGCGGTGGCGGATGACCACCAGGCGGCGCTGTCGGTGGGCATCTCGCTGCGGTTCATTTGGGTTGTGGTTTGGTCCATCGCCGGGATCGTGGCGTTGGTGGCCGGCATCATGTGGGGGTCAAAGTCGGGCGTTCAGTTTTCACTTTCGCTGATTGCGCTTAAGGCTCTCCCAGTGCTGATGCTGGGCGGCTTCACGTCGATCCCAGGCGCCATTATCGGCGGCCTGATTATCGGCGTTGGCGAAAAGATGTTCGAGTTCCTGATCGGGCTACCCTACCTGGGTGGTGCCACTGAGAACTGGTTTGCCTACATGTTGGCGCTGATCTTTCTGGTGTTTCGACCCCAGGGGCTCTTCGGCGAGAAGATAATCGAAAGGGTGTGAGCCCCCCAGCCGGGGGCCCCACCGCCGGCCGTCGGGCCATAGATCAAGAGGTGACTACGGATGTTTTATCGCGAAGCAGGGGACTTTAAGACGTCTTACGCGGCGGATAGCCAGACCTTCCCAATCGCGTTCGATCGCTACCGCTACCTGGCGGTGATTGCATTTGCCTACCTGGTGGTGCCGTTTCTGATCAACGACTACTGGCTTAACGCGGTGCTTCTGCCCTTTCTGATCTACGCAGTCGCGGCGATCGGGCTCAACATCCTGACCGGATACTGCGGGCAGGTGTCGCTTGGCACGGGCGGTTTCATGGCCGTGGGCGCCTATGGCTGCTATAAGCTGATGACCGCGTTTCCCGATCTCAACATCATGGTGGTGATCTTGTTATCGGGGCTAATCACGGCGGCAGTGGGCTTTGTCTTTGGCTTGCCTTCCCTGCGCATCAAGGGGTTTTACCTGGCGGTGGCCACGCTTGCGGCGCAGTTCTTTCTGGTCTGGCTCTTTAACAAGGTGTCTTGGTTCTACAACTACTCGGCTTCGGGCCAGATCACCGCGCCAGAGCGGCTTTTGTTTGGGTTGCCGGTGACCGGACCGTCGGCAGTCCCCTGGGCGGTCTACCTTACAGCGCTAACCTTTGTGGTGGTGCTGGCGTTGGCCGCACGCAACCTAACGCGGGGCAACATCGGACGCCAGTGGATGGCAATCCGCGACATGGACATTGCCGCTGAGATCATTGGCGTGAACCCGCTAACGGCAAAGCTTAGCGCGTTTGCCATCAGCAGTTTTTACGTGGGCATCGCCGGGGCAATGTTCTTTGTGCTTTACCTTGGCGCTGTGGAAGTGGGCGAGGTGTATGGCATCCAGAAGTCCTTTATCGTGCTCTTTATGATCATCATTGGCGGGCTCGGCTCCATTTTTGGATCGTTTGCGGGTGCCGCCTTCATGGTGCTGATGCCGGTGCTCTTGAAGAATATTATGGTTGGTCAGTTGGGCTGGCCCACAGACCTTGCCGCGCATTTCGAGTTTGTTATCGTGGGCCTGTTGATCGTGGTATTCCTAATATTGGAGCCCCACGGCCTGGCCCAGCTTTGGCGCCTGGCGAAAGAAAAGCTGAGACTTTGGCCCTTCCCGCACTGAGGACGGGCCACGAGACCGCGTCGAAAACGGCGCACCCATGTCACGAACCAAGGGAGGATTGAGAGACATGAAATTTACCAAACTGGCGGCCGCAGCTGTTGCGGCCACAATGTGCGCGGGACCTGTCCTAGCGGACTTGGTGTTCCCGTCGCTAAGCTATCGCACGGGTCCTTACGCGGCCGGCGGCATCCCATTTGCGGACGGTTATGCGGATTACTTCGCGCTCTTGAACGAACGTGATGGCGGCATTGGCGGGGAAATGACCCGCGTCCTAGAGTGCGAAACCGGCTACAACACCGAAAAAGGGGTGGAGTGCTACGAGTCCACTAAGGGCGAAGGCGCCCTGGTTTATCAGCCGCTTTCCACGGGCATCACCTACCAAATTATCCCGAAAGCAACCGCCGATGGCATCCCGCTGCACACGATGGGCTATGGGCGCACGTCCGCGGCCAACGGCGAGGTGTTCAGCCACGTGTTCAACTATCCGGCCAACTACTGGTACGGGGCGTCTGGCGTCGTGAACTACTTGCTCGAAATCAATGACGGCGACATCAAGGGCAAGAAGGTGGCGTTGGTCTACCACAACTCCGCCTACGGCAAAGAGCCCATCCGCACCCTTGAAACGCTGGCCGAAAAGCATGGCTTTGAGCTAAGCCTGTTGGCCGTCGACCACCCCGGTCAGGAGCAAAAGTCCCAGTGGCTGCAAATCCGGCGGGAACGGCCGGACTACGCGGTAATGTGGGGCTGGGGCGTCATGAACCAGGTCGCCATTCAAGAGGCCGCCAACATCCGCTTTCCGATGGAAAACTTCATCGGTGTTTGGTGGTCCGGGGCACAGCATGACGTGCTCCCTGCGGGCGACGCCGCTGACGGCTACAAGGCCATCACATTCCATGGTGTGGGGTCCGATTTCCCGGTGTTCGACGAAATCCGTAAGCATGTCCACGACAAGGGCAACGCGGCTGGCACCGGCGACCAAATCGGTACCGTGCTTTATAACCGCGGTGTCTACGCGGCTATGTTGGCTGCCGAGGCCGTGCGCAAAGCGCAGGAAATCCACGGCGTTGCGGATATCACGCCCGCGATGATGCGGGACGGCATGGAAGCTTTGGAAATCACCGAAGCGCGGATGGCCGAACTGGGCATGCCCAACTTTGGTCCGTCCTTCAAGGTAAGCTGTGAAAACCATGGCGGGCCGGGGCTTGTCGGCGTTGCCCAGTGGGACGCCGGTGCAAAGACCTGGTCGCTTGTGTCGGACTTTAAGCCGACCGACGTCGAAGTGATCAACACGCTCATCGAAGAAGATTCGATGGCCTACGCAGCGGAAAACAACATCGAGATGAGCTGCCAGTAAGGCCCATATTATGCCAAAGCCCGGGGGCGGTTTGCCTGCCCCCGGTGCCCCCAGTGCCGCAACCTGGAAATCCAAAGATGCTTGACGCCGGTAAGACAGAGACGCTCCTCGAAGTGAACAACATCGAGGTGATTTACAACCACGTGATCCTTGTGCTGAAGGGCGTGAGCCTCTCGGTCCCAAAAGGCGGGATTACCGCGCTTTTGGGTGGCAATGGCGCAGGGAAGACGACAACCCTGAAAGCGATTTCTAACCTTCTTCATTCAGAACGGGGAGAGGTGACCAAAGGCACCATCCTCTACCGCGGAGAACGGGTGGCCGACCTCAACCCGGCGGAGCTTGTGAAGCGTGGCGTGATCCAAGTGATGGAAGGACGCCACTGTTTTGAACATCTGACGGTGGAAGACAACCTGCTCACCGGAAGCTACACCCGCCGCGCAAGCCGTGGCGATATCGCCGCCAGCCTGGATCTGGTATACGAATATTTCCCCCGCTTGAAGGAGCGACGACGCTCTCAGGCGGGCTACACTTCGGGCGGCGAACAGCAAATGGTCGCGATCGGTCGGGCCTTGATGTCGAAGCCCGAAACGATCCTTCTGGATGAGCCGTCCATGGGTCTGGCTCCGCAGCTTGTGGAAGAAATCTTCGGGATCGTTAAAGACCTCAACGAACGGGAAGGGGTATCGATCCTTTTGGCGGAGCAGAACACCAATGTTGCGCTGCGCTTTGCCCATTACGGCTATATCCTGGAATCAGGGCGCGTGGTCATGGATGGCCCCGCCGAAGAACTGCGCGAAAACCCCGATGTGAAGGAATTCTACCTCGGCATGTCCGAGGAAGGCCGCAAGAGCTACCGCGACGTGCGCAGCTATCGCCGCCGGAAACGCTGGCTCAGTTAGAAAGGCACCCCGCCATGACCTCTATCCCCCGATCCTTTTGCGTGCTGGCAATGGTGCTGGCTGCAACCCTGACTAGCTTGCCCGCACCGGTCGCTGCCGATGGTATTGAACGGCAAGAACTGCGCCGCACGCCGGTGCCTGGGGCCCCGGACCTGGAGGTGGTGGTTATGCGCCTAACCGTGCCTGTGGGGGCGACGCTGCCGATGCACACCCATGCGGGCGATGAACATGCCGTGGTGATCACACCCGCCAAGGCCGAAACCCCGCGAGGCTACATGGTGGAGTTTCAGGTGGGTCAGACGCTTTACTTCCCAGAAGGTCAGCCCCACGGCGGTCTAAAGAATGTGGGCGACGGCCCCATGATAGCGATCACGACCAGCATCGTAAACAAAGGAGCGCCGTTTTCGTCGCCGCTGAACTAACATCTGGCACTTCCGACGCGTGCCCATCCCAAAAGACCTTCATGAGATCCCAATGGCCCAATACTACGACACCCTGGAAACCCGTAGCCAGGATGAACGGGATGCCGATTTGGCGAAGGCGTTGCCGAACGTGGTTGCCCATGCCCAGGCCCACGTCGAAGGCTACGGTACGGCATTTGCGGACCTGGACGCGGATGGCGTAAACGACCGCGCGGCCTTGGCAAAGCTGCCGGTTTTGCGCAAATCGGACCTGGGCGTGGCCCAGAAAGCAATGCCACCTCTCGGTGGGTTTGGCGGGCGTGCGCGCTACGATCACCTTTTTATGTCGCCGGGTCCGATCTACGAGCCGGGCATGCGCGGACGTGACTGGTTCCGTTTTGGCCGGGCCATGTATGCGGCGGGCATCGGCGCGGGCGATGTGCTTCAGAATTGTTTTTCCTATCACCTAACCCCCGCCGGGCTGATGTTTGAAAACGGGGCGGCGGCGGTGGGGGCGACCGTGGTGCCCGCCGGCACCGGTCAGACGGCGCTTCAGGCCCAGGCTGCGCGGGCACTCGGCGCGACGGCCTATGCAGGGACGCCCGACTACCTGAAAGTGATTCTAGACAAAGCGGCGGATCTGGGACTGACACTTTCGATTACAAAAGCCATAGTGGGCGGCGGCGCGCTTTATCCGTCACTGCGCCAGGAATACGCGGACCGCGGCGTTCACTGCCTTCAGGGGTACGGCACCGCGGACTTGGGTTCCATCGCATACGAATCCGATGCCATGGAAGGTATGATCATTGACGAAGGGGTGATTGTGGAGATCGTTACGCCGGGCACTGGCGATCCGGTCCCCGAAGGCCACGTGGGCGAAGTGGTGGTGACGACGCTAAACCATGACTATCCGCTCTTACGCTTTGCCACGGGGGACCTGAGCGCGATTTTACCCGGCATCAGCCCCTGCGGGCGCACCAATATGCGCATCAAGGGATGGATGGGCCGCGCCGACCAGACGGCTAAGATCAAGGGCATGTTTGTGCGGCCCGAACAGGTGGCCGATTTTGTGACCGGACACCCGGCGGTTTTGCGTGCCCGTGTGGTCGTGACCCGCGCCGAGGAGGCCGACCATAT
>JBCCMR010000153.1:0-7731 GCA_039026255.1 Pseudomonadota bacterium | reverse complement strand
CCGCAGTCGGGACACGTGTCGGGAAAGACAAACGGGGTCGCATCCGGGGCGCGGCGGCTGATGTCGACGTCGCGCACTTTGGGAATGACGTCGCCCGCACGGTATATGGTGACCCAGTCACCTGGGCGGATATCGCGCCCATCGCGGATCGGCGCACCTTTGCTGTCGCGGCCTTCGATATAGTCTTCGTTGTGGAGCGTGGCGTTTGACACCACAACGCCCCCCACGGTCACCGGGGTTAGCCGGGCCACCGGAGACAGGGCACCCGTACGGCCCACCTGAATTTCGATTACTTCTAGACGTGTGCTGGCAATCTCAGCTGGGAATTTATGGGCTATGGCCCAACGGGGCGTGGTGCTGCGGAACCCGAGCCGCCCCTGGAGTGTTAAATCATCGACTTTGTAAACCACCCCGTCGATGTCATAACCCAGCGTGGCGCGACCATCCGCAATGTGCCGGTAGTGGGCGATCAGATCGTCCAGGCTTTCGGTGCGCAACGTCAGATCGTTTGTTTGAAACCCCAGCGCCGCCAAGCGGTCGATGGCGCCCTTTTGCGTATTGGCCAGGGGATGGGATGTTTCTCCCCAGGCATAAGCGAAGAACCGTAAGGGACGGGAGCGAGTAATTTCAGCGTCGAGTTGGCGCAGGGACCCTGCGGCGGCGTTGCGCGGGTTGGCAAATACTTTGGCACCGCGGTGGGTTTGCGTCGCATTCAGGGCAGCGAAATCCGGGTGGGACATATAAACTTCACCCCGCACTTCGAGTACGTCTGGCGCCCCCTGCAGCACTTTGGGCACATCGGCGATGGTGCGCGCGTTGGCAGTGACGTTTTCGCCCACTTCCCCGTCCCCCCGAGTGGCCGCCTGTACAAGCTGCCCGGCCTCATAGCGGAGCGCCAGCGATAGCCCGTCGATCTTGGGTTCCGCGGTGAAGGCCAATGTAGCATCCGCTTCAAGACCTAAGTAGCGGCGCACGGACCCGACAAAATCCACCACATCGTCGTTGGAAAACGCGTTCCCAAGAGACAGCATCCGCACCCGGTGGGTGACCTTCGAGAAGGTATCCGACGGCGCGGCGCCCACCTGGTCGCTTGGGCTGTCTGGGCGTTTTTGGTCTGGAAAGCGCTCCTCGATCGCGCGGTTGCGCCGCTTAAGTGCATCGTAACGGGCGTCGTCCATGACCGGATCATCACCGCTGTGGTAGGCGATGTTGGCCTGGTTAAGACTGGCCGCCAGGCGCGCGAGCTCGGCTTTGGCTTCCTCTTCGGTTAAGTCTTCGGGCAGGTCTTCGGCCACGGTGGCGGCAGCGGGGTCCGACGCGGTTTCCGGGTCCAAACCGGTGGAGGCGGTCGTCACGCGGGCGTCATCGGTGGCTTTGCTCACGTCCTTTTCCGCCCTTGATGCCATCGCAACCTCTTTCGACAAATCCGGCGTTTCTGCGTAGAGGCAGACAGCCGCCTGCGGGTATTGCCATGCCCGCGCCACCCCGGTCTAGGGGCTTCGCGGCGTGTGAGTTTCGCACCACCCGATGGGACGGCTTTGGGCGGTTGGGGGTTGTGGAGCGACTTCGGGGGCGCGCGGTTGGTTCAGCGGTAGCGGCCCCGCAGATTGATGAGTTGCGCAAAAAGGGACATTGGTCGCGATGATCCCAAAACCAATGGCCGCGGGATGGCTTTCGTGGCTGGCGGCATCGATATGCTAAAGTGCGCAGCAAGCTTTCGAAATTCAGGGGGTCAGATCACTGGCCCCTGGGTTAGAGCAATGGCCCCTGGGTTAGGGCAATGGCCTGCCTGACGCCTTTCGGTGGTATGAGGTGCGCCAAGGCGCGCTCCTTTGTAAAAGTGCCCTTGGTCATGCAACGGGCGCCCGCTGACTGCAAGTTGCGACGACAGCTGCAACCTGGTGTTGCGGCCATCCTGAGCCAAAGAGAACCAAGCGGCCCAGAGACAAAGTTCGGACGCGCGAAACTACGCTTTGCTCCGCAAAGGCAGATGGGGTGCTCGGGCAGCAAAAGGCGCGTGATTGGGCGCTCTAGGCGTCTTTAGCGGCTTTACTTGGCCGTGAAAGCCAGCCTTCGCCAGGCCCAAACCAGGCGCCCGACGCTCGGTTGGCATGATCCGCGCGAAAGGCCGTCTTTGCTTTCGCAACCCAGGCGGGGATCGCCGCTTTGCCTGGCCAGTTTACCGTTTTCGGCCTTCCCACCGGGCTCGCAGACTTGTGTCCTAGGCGCCAGTCTTCCCGGACAGCTCGTTTCCACCTAGGCGCGTAGGGCGCGCGCGTTATCCCGCGGCGGCCATCTTTTCATCGGCGCTGTCATCGGCGCTGACCGGGTCACGCAAGACATACCCACGGCCCCACACCGTCTCAATATGGTTAAAGCCGCCCGTGGCCTCGGAGAGTTTTTTGCGCAGCTTGCAGATGAAGACGTCGATGATCTTCAACTCCGGTTCGTCCATGCCACCGTAGAGGTGGTTCAAAAACATCTCTTTTGTTAGGGTTGTGCCCTTTCGCAGGCTCAAAAGCTCCAGCATCTGGTATTCTTTGCCAGTCAGATGCACGGGTTTTGCGTGCACCTCCACGGTTTTGGCGTCCAGGTTGACCACAATGTCGCCGGTTTGGATTACTGATTGGGCGTGGCCTTTAGACCGACGCACAATAGCGTGGATCCGCGCGATCAGTTCGTCGCGATCAAAGGGTTTCGTGAGGTAGTCATCAGCCCCAAAGCCGAAGCCTTTTACCTTGTCGGCGGCGGTGTCGTTGCCCGATAGGATCAAAATGGGGGTACCGATCTTAGCCACGCGTAACTGGCGCAGCACCTCGTGGCCGGTGATATCGGGCAAGTTGATATCCAAGAGGATAAGGTCGTAGTCGTAAAGCTTCGCCAGGTCGATGCCTTCCTCCCCCAAATCAGTGGCGTAAACGTTGAGGTTGGCGTTTGCGAGCATGAATTCGATGCTGCGGGACGTCGTCGGGTCGTCTTCGACGAGCAGGATGCGCATAACTGTCTCCGGGTTCCAAAGCGATTCTGTACACCCCGAGGATCGCTTAAGAATAGTTAACCATAGGTTACACTCCCACTGATTTGTTTACCTTACACGGGAATAAATGTCGAGCCCGTCCCCGCACGGGCCCGCTCAATCCGCCCGTTCGCGGTACTTTTGCAAAGCCGTAACCCGCAGCGCCGCGGGTCCGTGATCCTTTACCGCTGAAATCCAACTGTCGAGTTCGTCCTGGGTCAATTCATACATCTTGCACGCCTCATCGGCAGTGATGAGCCCGCTCACCACACCGGTGACCACAAGCGCCTTGCGCCGCGCCACCCAACGGGTGGTATTACGCGCCGGAAGCTCCGACCGCGACAGGGTTGAACCGTCCGGCAAAGTGACCGCCACCGGCCCCTGCTCTTTTCTGATGTACATACCGCACTCCTCACTACGAACAGGGGTGATTTATGCGTCCATGTCCTAAGAAGAGGTGAAGCTAAGCCTTGAGAGTCATTCGGGTTTTACTATATTTCCGTCGAACCGTTTCTTTGACCCCCGGAACCCGCCATGGCCACCCCAAGCCTTGTCACAGACCTTAACTCCATGGGTTTTGCCAAACCCGAAAGCGCCACGCGTGTGCTTGTGGCCATGTCGGGCGGCGTGGACAGTTCTGTGGTGGCTGCGCAACTGGCAGCCCAAGGATACGAGGTCGTCGGCATCACGCTCCAGCTTTATGACCATGGGGCGGCGCTGGCCAAAAAGGGCGCTTGCTGCGCCGGTCGGGACATTCATGATGCCCGGCGCGTGGCCGAGACCATGGGCTTTGCACACTACGTTCTCGACTACGAAAATACCTTCCGCGAAGCCGTCATAGACGAGTTCGCCGACAGCTATCTGGCCGGGGCCACGCCGGTGCCCTGCATTCGATGCAACGAGCGGGTGAAATTTCGCGATCTTTTGGCCACGGCCCAGGATCTTGACGCCGATTGCATGGCAACCGGGCATTATATTCAACGATTCGACGGACCCGCAAAGGCAGAAATGCACAAGGCCGCCGACGCGGATCGCGACCAGAGCTATTTCCTTTTTTCGACGACACAGGCCCAACTTGATTACCTACGTTTTCCTTTGGGCCACTTGAAGAGCAAGGCGGAAACCCGCGCGCTGGCAGCAGAATTTGAGTTGCCCGTAGCGGATAAGCCCGACAGCCAAGACATCTGTTTTGTTCCGAGCGGGTCCTATGCTTCGGTCATCGAAAAGCTGCGCCCTGGCGCTGTGGAGCCCGGCGATATCGTGCATCAGGACGGTCGCATCATGGGTCAGCACCGGGGTGTGATCCACTACACGGTGGGCCAACGGCGGGGGCTCGGCATTGGCGGGGGCGACCCGCTTTATGTGGTGCGGCTTGACGCTGACACCCACCAGGTGGTGGTCGGCCCGAAAGACGCCCTCGGCACCCGCACAGTCCCCGTGCGGGAGATTAACTGGCTTGGCGATGCGCCGTTCCAGTCCCAGGCGGAGTGGCCGGTTGCTGTACGGGTGCGATCGACCCGGGCCCCCAAAGCGGCTATCGTGCGGCCTACCGGTCCTACAAGCGCGGAGGTGGAGCTTTTATCGCCCGAAGAGGGTGTGGCCCCAGGGCAGGCTTGCGTTTTCTATGAAGAGCACGGCACCCGGGTCTTCGGCGGCGGCTGGATCTGGCGTGGACATTGAGACCCGCTTGAGTGTTGGTCTAGCTGGCGAGCGCCTCATCCAGAACAGCCCGCACCACAGCCAAATCCACGTCGCGGGTCACAAACGCCTCCCCCACATCGCGGGCCATTATGAAGGTTAATGCACCCGCCTGGACCTTTTTGTCTTGGCGCATGAGGTCAATTAAGGCGTCTGCGCTGGGCAGGTCCCCGGGAATATCAGCAATGTCTTTACGCATACCCATAGCCGCAAAATGGGCGCGTACCCGCGATGGCGCCTCTTGCGGGCATAAACCCATGCGCGCAGAGACCTCGAAGGCAAGCGCGCAACCGATGGACACTCCTTCCCCGTGGAGAAGCCGGTTCCCGTAGCCAGTTGCGGCTTCGAGCGCGTGTCCGAAAGTGTGGCCTAGGTTCAAAAGCGCCCGGTCGCCCCGTTCGAATTCATCTCGGGCAACGATTTCGGCTTTCATCTGGCAGGACCGTTCCACGGCACGGATGCGGGCGGCGCTGTCACCGGAGGCCACCGCCGGACCATACGCTTCAAGCCATTCCCAGAAATCCGCATCGCCCAAAAGCCCATACTTCGACACCTCCGCGTAGCCTGCCAGGAAATCCCGCGGGGTGAGGTGATCCAGGGTGTCAATATCCGCAAGCACAAGGACCGGCTGGTGAAAGGCGCCGATCAGATTTTTGCCCAGGGGGCTGTTAATACCGGTCTTACCCCCGACAGAGCTGTCGACCTGGGCCAATAGACTGGTGGGGACTTGGACAAATCGGACGCCGCGACGCAGGATCGCCGCGGCAAAGCCCACAAGATCACCGATCACCCCGCCGCCTAGGGCCAGCACCACGTCGTCGCGTTCCACTTTTTGGGCGATGAGCCATTCGACCGTTTCTTCAAGCCGCGCCCAACTCTTGGTGGCCTCGCCCGGCGGCAAACTGTGCAAGGACCAGGCAATGCCAGCCGCCTCAAGCCCCGCACCCAGACGCCCAGCGAAGTGGCCAGCGACTTTGGCGTCGGAGACCACCCAGACCCGTGGACGCCGCAGGTGAGGGGAAATGAACGCCCCCGAGCGGACCAAAAGTCTCCGGCCAATATGGATATCATAGGCCCGATCACCCAAGCCCACTGGCACCCGCACAGGCGCGGTTTGAAGGTCCGTATCATGGGTCATCAAGAACCCCTTCCGCAGCGTCGTCCAGGGCCTCGATCACCCGCGATGCCATTTGATCAAGCGACAGGTGAGGCGCTCCATCCACTACGATTTGTGCCTGCGCATAGGCTGGCGTCCGTTCCCTGTGAAGCCTCGCCAACGTATCTTTTGGGTCACCTGTCATCAGAAGCGGCCGCGTGGATTTGTGGCGCACACGCGACCACAAAAGCTCCAGATCCGCCCGCAGCCACACCGCGACGCCCCGGGCCGCGATGGTAGCGCGGTTTTCAGCACTTAGGTAGGCGCCGCCCCCGGTGCTCAGCACAGCCGGAGGACCCTCCATGAGACGGGTGAGAACTTCTGCCTCCCGGGCGCGAAAAAACGGCTCGCCGTCGCGGGCAAATATCTCCGCCACAGTCATCGCGGCGGCCTCTTCGATTTCCCGGTCGCTGTCGAGAAAGGGCGCCCGCAGGCGGCGCGCCACGATCTGGCCAACGCTCGTCTTGCCCGCGCCCATAAGCCCCACCAGCGCCACCGTCTTTTTGAGCCGCGCCACTGGCTGTCCCCCTGTCTCAGCTATTTGTCTGTGCGGCGGCCCCTACCATGGCAAGTTCCTGCCGATGGGCAGTATCCCCCGCCCTAGGGGCGTGATACCATCCACGCGCGAGCAAGCAACAGGCAAGGCCGCCCCGGTGTCGCTGGTAAGGCGCCTCGGCCCGGCCTGTTCCGCAAGATGAAAACGCCGCCGGCGCTCGAGAGGGGTGTGAACGGCGCGCGAAGAAGCAGGGCAGAAGGGCAGAGCGGAGATGTTCAGGCTTTTGCGCTACCTGGTTGTATTGGCTGTGCTGGGCGCTAGCGGTCTGGCGATCTATGGCTATTTCTTGCCTGCCCCTGAACCGCGGGAGGTCACGGTTCCTGTCCCGCTTCCAGAAGGGCTTTCCGGTGAATAAAGCGCCGAAACCCATGGCGCTGATGCTTTTTGCGACAGCGGTGGCCATCGCAGGCGGCGCAGCGGCGCAGACCGCCCGCGACGCCGGCGACGTGACCGCCTCAAAGGACAAAACCCAGGCGCCCGCGGCGAAAAATCTGCTGGACCGAGCCTGGCTGCGTGACCTGCTAGGCCAGCCGCGTAGCATGGTGCCCAGCACCTCCGGTAGTTCCGGGGGCATCGTGACCGAGTCAATCTCAGAGATGCCGCTATCGGGGTCAGGGAGCGCGGGCGTCGGTATCCTAACCCCGGAACAGGCGGGGCTGCCCGATACCATCTGGGCGGGGGCGGACGCCGCTGAACTGGCGCGCCACATAGCCCCCTTCCGGCCCACGGGTTTGCCCGAAGTGACTGCGCTCTGGCACCGGATGGCGCTTTTGGCCGCGCCCAGTCCCGAAGATGCAGGCGATGTGCTGCTGGCAGCGCGGGTCGACCATCTGGTGCGGGCGGGGGCCCTAGACCAGGCCGAGGCGCTTCTTGAGGCTGCGCCTATTCGCACGGCGGCGCTTTTTCGGCGGGCCTTTGACGTGGGGCTTTTGACCGGACGCGCCGAAAGCGCCTGTGACGCCATGCGTGCCAAGCCGCGTTTGGCGCCCGGACTAAAAGCGCGCATTTTTTGCCTGGCGCGGGCGGGCGACTGGGGCGCCGCAGCGATTACGCTCACCAGTGCCGAGACTTTGGGCCAGATCACCCCAGAAGATGCCGCCCTTCTGGGGCGTTTTTTGGACCCCGAGCTTTTTGAGGATGATCCAGCACCGCCCCCAGCGCGACCGATGCCCGCCATCGACCACGTCATGCGCGAGGCCCTGGCGCTCCCGCGGGGTGCGGGCGCGCTGCCCCTGGCGTTTTTGCACCCCGACCTGGATATCACCGCGCCCTGGCGCAACCGGGTAGTAGCCATGGAACGTCTTG
>JBCCMR010000152.1:0-7739 GCA_039026255.1 Pseudomonadota bacterium | reverse complement strand
CCGACCGGTCGCCCTTCAATTTTGACATATCGGTTTCCGCCGACAAGAAACGAAACTTTAGCGTCCTGAGCACCCCAGCCAAGGGGTTAAATGGAAGGGCTTCCGACAGATGACCATGGCCGAGCGTATGCATGCCAAACTCACCGAGGCATTTCGCCCACAGGAGCTTGATATTATTGATGAAAGCGATCAGCACCGCGGCCACGGCGGCTGGCGCGAGGGGGGCGAGACACATTTTCGCATCCGCATGCGGGCCGACGCTCTGGCGGACAAAACTCGGGTGGCGCGGCAGCGCGCAGTATACGCAGTTCTCAAAGACGAGATGGCCGGGGACAACGGCATCCACGCCCTAGCGCTTGACGTGGCCTAACGCACCCGAGGCGGTCCAGATCAGCCCCTGATCTGGTCGGCGCGGTCGCCAGGTTCGGCAAATGGGCTATCGTCGGGTCGCGGCGCCGGGTCCCGCGGAAAGTGGTCTGCGCCACCGCCCGATGGCTCTGCCTGCGGGTCGCTCAGTGGCGGATCCGCTGGGTAGCCGTAATCGCCTGGCGCGGGCGGCCCAAGATCGGGCTCCACCGGGGGAGCCGCAGCGGGGGTGGCTACCGGTGGGGAAACTGGTGGCGCAAAGGATGCTGGGGCGGGAACCGGATCGATATCCGCACCCCTGCGGGCTTTTAATTCGAGCGGGCGCCGGAAAATGAGCATCGTGTAGTAGTTTTCAACGACGCTTTTCAAAAGGCCGGGCTTTTCCTCAACCGGCATGCTGTCGGAACGGACATATTCCCATCCCTCGGCCGCTTCCGCGTTCATGGTTTCCGCCAGCAGGATCGCGTAGCGCCCTGCGGCAGTTTTCACCCCTTTGACCCGTTTTGTGCGGGTCGGCGCGGGAACAACTTTATACTCGAACGACGACATCTTACCCCTATCCCACCGGAGCGGCCCCGGACCCGAGTGATGTAGCCCATGCCTAAGGCCTGGCGCAAGCGGCGCGCAGGATCAGATCAGCCCGATCCAACGCAGTAGTGCCCAGTAGATTACTGCAAAGAGCATGAGGTTAATCACCAGCACACCCAGCCAGTTGATGCGGTCACGGGCGCGGTCGCGGGCAAGGTCCACCTTGGCATGGCGCTTGCCATGCTCGGCGGCCATGCGTTCGACCCGTTCGCGATCTACCTGGCCCCGACGTTTGGGATGGGCAGTGCGTTTGCGTGCCGCGTCCAGGTAATCAAGGTCCTCGGCGGCGGCTTTTGCGCTGCCGCGGGGCATGCGTCGGGTGGCGCGCGCCAATTTGGCGCGCAGCCCCCCCCGGGTCACCCCGTATGTTTCAGTCACAACGGCGTCGATGCCCGCCTGGGCAGCGTCTATTTTGTCTTTCATGGCAGCGTTCCCCAAAGCCGTCACCGGGGTACGCAATCAACGCCCGTGAAGCAAGCGTTCCGAACGCAATGTACCGCAGTCCCCTGGGCCTCGCGCAAAAACCGCGACGCCCGAGCTTTAACCCGGGGCGCAATTGATGCGCGCGTCCGTGCGCACTGCCCCACCGCGGACCGTGCGGCGGATGACCCGGCAGCCGGTCACCCGCGCGATCGCCACCAATGCCCGTGCCTGCAGTAGCTGCACCGGCAAGCGCGTATATCCGGTCTGGCGAACAGCCTGCGCATGGGAGGTCGTCCAATACACCTTAAAGGCCATGCCATTGACCGTCTCAAACCGGTGGGTCGCGTCGGCCCAAATAAAATCCGGAGACGGCGTAGTACACGCAGGGAGCAACAGGGCAAAGATGAGCAAAACGCGCGCCATGCCCCGACCTTGGGGCAAAACCGTTAACCGCTTCCTAACGGCCGCGCCCGTCCTAACCGTCCATTTTCAGGGCTGAAATGAATGCTTCTTGCGGGATGTCCACCTTACCGAACTGGCGCATCCGCTTTTTACCCGCCTTTTGCTTGTCGAGAAGCTTGCGTTTGCGGGTGGCGTCACCGCCATAGCATTTGGCGGTCACGTCCTTACGGAGCGCGCTGATGGTTTCGCGGGCGATGATCCGTCCGCCCACGGCCGCCTGTACGGGGATTTTGAACATATGCTGGGGGATAAGGCCTTTAAGCTTTTCCACCATGGCGCGGCCACGGCTGTCGGCCCGTTCCCGATGCACCATAACCGAGAGTGCGTCCACAGGCTCTTCATTGACGAGGATCTGCATCTTAACCAGATTATCCTGGCGATAGCCCTCCATCTGGTAGTCAAAGCTAGCGTAGCCCTTCGTGACAGACTTCAGCCGGTCGTAGAAATCAAAGACCACCTCGTTGAGCGGCAAGTCATAGACCACCATGGCCCGGCTACCGGCGTAGGTCAGGTCCAACTGAATACCCCGCCGATCCTGGCAGAGCTTGAGCACGTCGCCCAAAAATTCATCCGGCACCAGGATCGTGGCTTTGATGCGCGGCTCTTCGATATGGTCCACATGGGTGAGGTCGGGCATATCGGCGGGGTTGTGCAACTCCAACATCGTGCCGTCGCGCATGTACACGTGGTAGATCACACTGGGCGCCGTGGTGATCAGGTCAATGTCGTACTCACGCTCCAGACGGTCACGGACCACTTCGAGGTGTAAAAGCCCCAGAAATCCGCAGCGAAAGCCAAAGCCCAGGGCTGCAGAGGTTTCCATCTCGGTCGAAAAGGAGGCGTCGTTCAGCGAAAGTTTTGAGATAGCCTCTCGCAGGTCCTCAAAATCGCCGTTGTCCACTGGGAAAAGACCGCAGAACACCACAGGCTGGCTGGGCGCAAAGCCTGGTAGGGGCGCGTCGCAGCCCGCCTTTTCGTGGGTGATCGTGTCGCCCACCTTGGTGTCGGCAACCTGTTTGATCGATGCGGTCAGATAGCCGATTTCGCCCGGGCCCAGGCTTTCAACCGCTTCCATCTTGGGGCGAAACACGCCCACGCGGTCAACGGGATAAGCGGCCTTCGTAGCCATCATCCGGATGCGGTCGCCTTTTTTCAAGCGCCCGTCGATAACGCGGATAAGCACAACAACGCCCAGGTAGGCGTCATACCAGCTGTCGACCAGCATCGCCTTAAGCGGCGCATCTGCGTCGCCTTCTGGTGCAGGCAAGCGGGTCACAATCGCTTCCAGCACCTCTGGGATGCCGATGCCGGTTTTGGCACTGACCATCACCGCCTCGGACGCGTCGATGCCGATGACGTCTTCGATCTGTTCGCACACCCTCTCCGGTTCGGACGCAGGAAGGTCGATTTTATTAAGGACCGGCACAATTTCGTGGTCGGCGTCGATAGCCTGGTAAACGTTGGCGAGCGTTTGCGCCTCCACTCCTTGGGTGCTGTCTACCACCAAAAGTGATCCTTCCACGGCGCGCATGGACCGGCTAACCTCGTAGGCGAAGTCCACGTGGCCTGGGGTGTCGATCAGGTTGAGGGTATAGTCCTCTCCATCTGCTGCCCGGTATTCGATCCGTACGGAGTTTGCCTTAATCGTGATGCCGCGCTCACGTTCGATATCCATCGCATCGAGAAGCTGCTCTTGCATGTCCCGTTCGGCCACGGTCCCGGTCATCTGAATCAAGCGATCCGCCAGGGTGGATTTTCCGTGGTCTATATGCGCCACGATAGAAAAATTTCGGATGTTCGACTGCCGTGCCATACGCTTGATATGCGGGGATTTCCGGGGCCGGTCAAGCCGATGCGCCTGCGACCCAGCGGCCCTTTTCTGGCGGCCATCACCGCCCTGCCCGCCCGGGCCTGGCTTGCTATCCGTGACCGGAAAGACTCGCCTCTGGTCAGGTGCATCACCCGCGACAGCAGCGCGCTTGTCAGAAGCCCGGGCGATCTGGCATCAGGCGTCGATAAGCTGCGGACTAACAACGCGGCGGTGCGAAGGAATGAGAGGAAAGGAAGCGTCCATGTCCGTGGAAAAATCCCCTTTTGTAACGAGTGCCTCACGCGCCCTTTTTCTGGCGCAACCCAAGCGGCGGTCGTCAATAGGCTGGAAGGTTCAAACGGCGCGGGCGCTTTTGATCGGCGCCTTGACGCTGACAGTTGCGGCGCCTGTCAACGCCGGTCGGATCGAGCGTGCTTGCAATGCTTCGGATCGGTCGGCAAGCCGGGCGCTCTGCTCCTGCATCCAGCGGGTGGCTGACCAAAAGCTAACGCGCACTGACCAGCGCCTGGCGGCGCAGTTCTTCGCTGACCCGCAGTTGGCCCAAGACACGCGACAGTCCGACGATACCCGCAAAGAGGCCTTTTGGAAACGGTACAAGGCCTTTGGCGCAGCGGCCACCCGCAGTTGCCGGTAAGCACCTATCGCGACACACCGCAAATCGTCATGACCCGGAAGCATCCGGTCAAACGCACGGTCGCAGCAATGATGATCGAAGCCAAACACCAGGGCGCCACCGCTTTGACCATGGGCACGGTGTAGCCTTATACCCCGGGCATGCCCAGAACCGCCGCGCCAAACACCCTACCTGCCCAGCGCCACTGCAGAAAAATCAGGACCGAACCCGGAAAAACGCCCTGGTACGCAAGCGCACGAAGGACTTTTTCTTGTGCTTTCAGGCTTTCAGGACCGCAGCGGGCTCCGGTCCAGCCACAACCAATTTGGCGGGGTTGCGCAGGGTGAAAAGCACTGGGTTCACGGCGCCGCCAGCGTTCCACAGAAGAGCCAGGGTGCCGATCACCTAAAGGTCCCATTGGGTTTCTTTGGGGGGCGCTTTATCGGGTCGCCGGGCTTTTGTTTGGGTGACACAGGCAACCGAGCTTTGCCTTCGCGGCACAGCTAAGCGCTCACCGCGACCTGTACCCTTGCGCAAGAAGGCGCAGCGCGGCTAGGTGACGCGATGAATATCGTCATTCTCACGGGCGCAGGCATCTCCGCGGAAAGCGGCCTTGGCACTTTTCGCGACGCTGCGGGCCTGTGGGATGAATACCCTCTGGAACAGGTGGCCACACCCGAAGGCTTTGCCGCCGACCCGGCGCTTGTGCACCGCTTCTACAACGACCGGCGCGCTAACTGCCACGGGGCCACGCCAAACCAGGCACACCGGGCGCTTGCCCGCCTGCAAAAAGCCCGCGGCGAACAGGTGCTTCTGGTGACGCAGAATGTAGATGACTTGCACGAAAGGGGCGGCTCCCATGGGGTGGTGCATATGCACGGCGCGCTGACCCGGGCGCTTTGCGCGGCCTGTGGCCACCGGTGGGACGCACCGCTCGTGATGGCGCCAGGCGACCCGTGTCCCGCCTGCACCCGCACCGCCACGCGCCCTGATATCGTCTGGTTTGGCGAAATGCCCTACCACATGGATGCGATCTGGGATGCCCTAGGGCGCGCGGGGCTTTTTGTGTCCATTGGCACGTCAGGCAACGTCTATCCGGCGGCGATGTTTGTGCAGGCGGCAGGCCAGGCGGGGGCCCGCACGCTGGAACTGAACCTTGAGCCTTCTGCCGGGGCGAGCGATTTTGACGAAACCCGCCAAGGCCCGGCAACCGAACTGGTGCCCGCCTGGGTGGATGAGGTTTTAGCCCAGGAGGTCTAAATGACCATCGCTAAGACCTTTTGCGAAATCCAAGACCCCGGAATCACGAAACGCAGGGCTTTTGACGCCAGTTTGGGCTAGCGCTTGCCACGCCCAAGCGGCCCGCCCTGTCAAACCAGGCCCGCGGCCAGTTTCGCTGTGCCAATTGCCGCCTCGGTCTGGGTGGGGGTGACCGGCATCATGCCAAGCGCCCGGGCCCGAATGCGCGTAAAGACCGGGTTTGTGGCCCCGCCCCCAGCGCTTAGGAGAACGGTGGGGGTCGGGCCACCACGCGCCGCCACAGCCTGATAGGCACGGGCTTCTATGGCGGCGATGCCTTCGAACAATCCCTGCAAGAAGGTGGCGTCATCGGCCGGTCGCGGGGTCAAACGCGGCGGCAGCGTTGGGTCGTTTACCGGAAACCGCTCCCCCGGCTGGATCAGGGGGTAGTAATCCAGACCGGTCGGCAAATCCGGGTCTATGCGATCGGACAGGCGCGCGATATCATCGACGCTGAAATGGGCGGCAAGCACTGCGCCGCCGGTGTTTGACGCCCCCCCCACCAGCCAAAGGTCGCGCAGCCGATGGGCGTAAAGCCCCAGCGTCGGGTCGTTCACAGGCTCTGGACTAAGCATCTTGATGGCAAGCGTGGAGCCGAGCGAAGTCACCGCTACTCCGGGGTCAAGGGCGGGCGCCGAAGCTAAAAATGCCGCGATACTGTCGGTGGTTCCCGCGCGCACCCGCGCCCCGGGGCTCAACCCAAAGCGCCGCGCCACCCTTTGGTCAATTGGGCCTAGGTCGTCCCCTATCCCATGGGCCTGGGGTAAAAGCGTGGGGTCGATGACCTGGGCCACCCAAGCGGGCCAGGCGCCTGTGGCCGGATCCACCCCGGTCTTCAAGGCGTTGTTTACGTCCGATGCCCCACCCCAACCGATCAGCTTTGCTGCGATAAAATCAGCCTGATGCAGAAGGTGCCGCGCGCCCGGCCCGGCCTCGGACGCTAAGCGCATCGCGCGGCCCAGGGCGGAATTGCTACCTTGCGCGATATGCACCGAGGGAGCGTGGCGCGCAATTTGGGCGGCTTCTGTGTCAAAACCCTTGGAGTTGTACATCAGCGCGCGGCTCACTGGGCGCAGGTCCTGGTCGGTCAGGACCATGCTACCTGACGTGCCGTCCACGGCGATCGCGGTAATGGCCGCCGGGTCGTGGCCCGCCCGGGCCAGGGCCGCCACCTGGGCGTCTAGGCAGGCCGCAACCGCGGTCCACCAAAGCGCGGCGTCGATGCGGTCCGGGTCGGGCTGCGCCGGGTGGGGGGCGCGCGCCTGGGCCACGGGCGCGCCGGCGCCGTCCACCACTGCCGATCGCACGCCGCTTGTGCCCAGGTCGATGCCCAGCGCCAGCATCAGCGGCGCGCGGCTAAGGCCTGGCGGTACTTTTCCGCGTCCCAGTTCAAAAGCGACGCCTCCGCCTCGGGGCCGATGGGTTCGGGCTGCCAATCGGCGGGCAACCGCGCCAGCACATCCGCCAGGCAGCGCAGCATCGCCCGCTGCGACCCGGTGGCACCAGCGCGCAACAAAATACCCCGCCCGGACACCAGCACCGCTGGGGCATCAGGCAGATCCGCATCTGCCGCGGCCACCTGGGGCAGCGCTGGACCCAAAAACACCACATGGTCGGGATAATAGGACCCCGCCGTCGCCAGCCCGGCCGCCCGACCATCACGCGCAACCCAGCTTTCCGGCGCCCAGGTGAAGCCATCGGGCGCCGGGCCCAAGTCTGTCCCGGTCGGCGACACTGCGGGCAGGGCAAGGCGCGCCTCCACCTCTGCCACCAGGTCCGACACCGCATCGGCATTAGGCCCGCAGCAGATAATCCCGTGATTTTGCAACAGGATCACAGTCGTCTGGGGCGTCACACGAGCCAAAATCTCCCGCGTTAGGGGCAGGCCAGGTTTCGCATAGGGCACACGCGCAAACGGAAGGCCTGCAAGCTTTGCGTCAAGCGTCGTTCGGCCTTCGGCGCAGATCAGGTGCACCAGCGCGGCAACGGAATGGGTGTGCACCACCACCGGGTGGTCAAGGGCCGCGTGAAACGTGGTCTCTATCGACGGGCGCAAGGTCACGGTCGGGTCCAGGACAGTGGTCTTGCAAGAGCCGTCGCCCGCTTGCTCCCGGGCTTCGGCCAAGGCCTGGGCGCGATCCACGGCCACAAATATGG
>JBCCMR010000151.1:0-7760 GCA_039026255.1 Pseudomonadota bacterium | reverse complement strand
GCGCTGGGTGTAGTTAAACCGTTGCCCAACCCCACGCATAGGGTCGCAGCAAAGAATAAAAGCGCTGGAATGGGGCCGAACGCCAGGGCCGAAAGCGCAGCGACCAACCCGGCGCAGGCCACCACGCGCCCCGCCAGGATCAAGGGCAGCGCACCCAAACGTCCGGCCAGGCGCGCAGTGATAGCCGACCCCGTAAAAAAGCCCAGGGTGATTGAACCCAGCACCACGCCCACCACAGTGGAGCTAAGCCCATAGGTCGCCACCGCCACATACGGCGCCCCTGCCAGGAAAATATAAAAAGACGACGTAGACATCGTTGCGCAAAGTGAGAAACCCCAGAACAATGGACTTCGGAACAGCCGCCTGGCAGGCGGTGGGCCCTGGTTTGGTCGCCGGGTTTCAGTCAGATCCAGCGAAACTCGCAGCGCCAGCGCCGCGCCCATGAAGGCGTAAAGCCAAAAGCACCCGCGCCAACCAATGCCTGCGTCGATGGCCCCACCTAGGATCGGCGCGCCCATGGGCATCACAGCCATGATCGCTGCGATCGTGCCAATACGTCCAGCGGTAGATCGGGCGTCCGTGGCGGTATCGCTTGCGGGCGCGGTATCGCGCACGACAGCCAGCGAAACAGTGTACCCCGCCACCATCACCGCCTGTAGCATCCGAAACACCATGAAGGCGACAAAGTCCTGCGCCAGGGCGCACCCGACGCTAGCGACAGAAAAGATGGCAAGGACGGCAAGCGCGACCGGTCGTCGCCCGATCCGGTCCGAAATTGGCCCGGCACAAAGCTGCACCACACCCGTGGCGGCCAAATACCCGGCGATGGCCCAAGTGGCGGTGGCATAATCGGTACCAAGGTCTGAGGCCAAAGTGGGGAGCGCCGGCAGAAATAGGTTTAATGCCAGGGGCGTCGCGGCAGTCATAAAGATCAGCGTAGACAGGTGCGGCGCCCGGGGCGATGGCGGCGCGACAGGGGTACTGGGGCTCGGGCCCGGGTCGTTCGACGGTGGGGTCGGCGGGGTATCAGCGGCCATCGGCGCATCCTCCTTCACCAGGGCAGCCTGGTGACGCAACCGTGACAAAAAAACGGGGCCGCGCGGGCCCCGTCACGTCAGGTCAGCACCCGGTCTTTGGCTTAGGCCATGGCCTTTACGCGCGCGCTGAGGCGCGAGATTTTCCGCGACGCGGTGTTTTGGTGAAAGACACCTTTGGTGACGCCCCGCATCAGTTCGGGTTGCGCGGCGCGAAGCGCCTCTTTGGCGGCACCCTGGTCTCCACCGGCAATCGCCTCTTCCACCCGCCGCAGGTAGGTCCGGATGCGCGACTTGCGCGCCTTGTTCACTGCGGTGCGGCGCAGCATTTGCCGCGCGCGTTTCTTGGACTGGGGCGAATTAGCCATGAGACTACCTGAGCATTGCTGGATTCGAGCGTTAGACCGGCTCACTAGACCTCGCTGCAGATGCTGTCAACCGGGCGCGCGGGCCCTGCGTGCTGGCCATGGCCACCATACGCAAAGCCCGCGCCGACGATTGGGACCCGGTCCTGGCGCGCATGATCTGGGACGAGGACCCACCGGTGTTAGCAGCTGAATTCGGCTGCTTTGACAGCTGGGTGTCACACCTGGCCCGGGAGTGGAGCCGCCCGGGCGCCGTGAACAGTTTCGACAGCTTTTGGTTGGCGCAGGATGACGGTTACACCGACGGGCCAGTGGGGTTTTTGGCCGGCTTTGCAGCCCGGGACTACGCGGCTCGCGCAAAGGTTTCTGACACGCTGAAAGACCCCGGCGGCGCCAATGTGGACGCTGTTTTTGCCGAACCTGATCCAGCGTCATGGTATGTGATGGATATTTCGGTCATCCCGTCCTTGCGGGGCCGCGGCATCGGGCGCGCACTCATGGAGGAGGCACAAAGAGCCGCCCAGGCCGCCGGTTCCCAGGTGTTGACGCTTGATGTGGCCGAGGCGATCCCAGCGGTACAGTTTTATCAACGACTGGGGTTTGTCATCATCAAGCGGAGCCAGGACGCACACCTTTACCGGTTCCACGGTGTTGGACCGCATCTACATATGGCGCGCCAACTGGACTGACCATGTACGCCAAGCGACCGGGTTCAGCGACCGCGAAACTTAGGCGCGCGTTTTTCCGTGAACGCCGACATGCCCTCGGACTGGTCTTGCGTGGCAAAAAGTGCGTGGAAAAGGCGCCGCTCAAACAACACGCCTTCTCGCAGTGTCGTTTCGTAACTGCGGTTAACGGCTTCTTTAACGGCCATGGTCGCAAGGGTCGACTTTTCGGTGATCTTGTGAGCCACCGCCAGCGTTTCTTCCATTAATTTTTTTACGGGTACGACCCGGGACACAAGGCCCGACCGCTCTGCCTCTTCAGCCTCCATGAAGCGGCCGGTTAGGTGCATATCCATTGACTTCGACTTGCCCACAAATCGGGTCAGGCGCTGACTGCCGCCGATGCCCGCCATAACCCCTAGGTTAATCTCTGGCTGACCAAATTTGGCGGTGTCGGAACAGATGATAAAGTCGCACATCATGGCGAGTTCGCAGCCGCCGCCCAAAGCGTAACCGCTGACAGCAGCGATGATAGGTTTGCGGCACCGTTGAATAGCCTCGGTTTCGGCGGTGAAGTAGTCGCTTGAGAACATATCCACAAACGACTGTTCCGCCATTTCCGTAATATCCGCACCCGCGGCAAACGCCTTTTCGGAGCCGGTAATCACAATCACCCGTATTTTTTCGTTGGCTTCGTATTCGGCAAGCGCTTGGGCCAATTCACCGAGGAGCTGCTTGTTCAGGGCGTTAAGGGCGTCGGGGCGGTTGAGCGTAATGACGGCCACGTGGTCGTCGGTTTCGCTTTTGATCGTCTCGTAGCCCATGCAGCCACCCGTTCGCTATGTCCGATCGGCTCAGAGTTAGCAGCCTTTGGCGGCACTGCAAGCTATCTCTGGCAGGTGGCGCAGTAGAATGACGACCGCCCCGATTGCACGATGCGACGGATGTGACCGGGGCAGTCGGGCGTGCGGCATGGGGCACCTTCGCGGCCGTAGGCGGCAAAGCTGTGCTGGAAATAACCCAACTCTCCGGTGGCCTGGCGGTGGTCGCGCAGGGATGACCCACCCGCGGCGATGGCGGCGGTCAACACGTCCCGGATCGCGGGAACCAGGCGGGCCAGGCGCGCCGCAGATATGGCCCGGGCGCGACGTTTGGGCGAAATCCCGGCCCGCCAGAGAGCTTCGCACACGTAGATATTGCCCAACCCCGCCACCACGCGCTGATCAAGAAGCGCGGCTTTGATAGGTGTTTTCTTGCCGCGCAGGGTAGCGATCAGGTGTTCCGCGTGAAAGTCGTTGCCTAAAGGCTCCGGCCCCAGGGACGCCAAAAGCGGGTGGCTACCCCCCGTGGGAAAGAGGTCCATCGCCCCAAAACGGCGCGCGTCGTTAAAGGTTACCCGGGCGCCTGCGTCCGTGTGAAGCACCACATGGTCATGCTTTTCCCGCGGCGGGTGGCCTAGGGCAAAGACGCCAGGCACCAACGTGCCGTCCCCCGGCACCGACACGGTCATGCGCCCGGACATACCCAGGTGGATCAGAAGCGTTTCCCCTGTCGAAAGATCGGCCAAAATATACTTGGACCGCCGCCTCAGCGCGCTGACCCGCGCCCCGATCAGCCGGTCGCCCATGCGCGGCGGGAACGGCCAGCGCAGGTCGGGGCGGTTCACCTCGGCGCGGGCGATGACGGCGCCGGCCAGGACGGGCTCCAGCCCGCGGCGCACGGTCTCGACCTCTGGCAATTCGGGCATGGGGGCGTCGTCATCCTCTGCTGTGCCTGTCACGGCCCAAGCGCCGCACTGTTGCACCCGGTCTTTGGTCTTATATATGGCGCAGACGCAAGCCCCCCGAAGGACACACCATGGCCCAGGATACCACCCATTTCGGCTTCCAGGAGATCCCAGAAGACCAAAAAGCCGGGCGCGTCCACGGGGTCTTTACCTCGGTAGCGTCGAAATACGACATCATGAACGACGTGATGAGCGGCGGCGTCCACCGCATCTGGAAAAACGCCATGATGGACTGGCTGGCACCGCGCAACGGGCAGCGGCTTTTGGATGTGGCGGGCGGCACCGGCGACATCGCGTTCCGTTTCCTGGGTCGGGCACCGGGGGCGAACGCGGTGGTCTTCGACATGACGCAGTCGATGCTCGACGAGGGGCGCAAACGGGCCGAGGCGGAACGCATGGCCGACCAGCTTGACTGGGTCTGCGGCGACGCCATGGCGCTGCCCTTCGCCGACGCCAGTTTTGACGTCTACACAATAAGCTTCGGCATCCGCAACGTCACCCGCCCCGCCGACGCGCTGGCCGAGGCGTTTCGCGTCCTCAAGCCCGGCGGGCGGCTGATGGTGCTCGAGTTTAACCGCATCCCCAACGATGCGATGCAGCGGCTTTACGATCTTTATTCCTTTAACGTGATCCCACCCGTGGGGCGGGCCATCACCGGGGACCGTGACAGCTACCAGTACCTGGTCGAATCGATCCGCCGTTTCCCCGACCAAGAGGCTTTCGCGGGACTGGTGCGCGACGCGGGCTTCGAGGCAGTGAAATACCGCAACCTGTCGATGGGGATCGCCTGCCTGCATTCCGGGTGGAAGCTATGACAGCCGCCGCCGGCCGGGCGGCCTGATGCGCGGGCCGCACAATATCTGGCGGCTTGTGCGCACCGGGGCCACGTTCGAACGCACCGGCGCCATGGGCCAAGCGCTTGAAGCAATGGAGGCACCATCGTCGGTGCGCGTAGCGGCGCGCGTTCTGGGCTGGCCGTTTAAGTGGCTGGGCCTTCGCGGCGACCCGACGCAACCCCCGATGCTGCGGGCGATCACGGCCCTGGGGCCAGCCTATATCAAATTCGGCCAACTTATGAGCACACGCCCCGACGTGGTCGGCCCGACACTCGCCCGGGAATTGCGCGTGCTGCAAGACAGTCTGCCGCCCTTTCCCATGGCCGCAGCCCGAGCAGAGATCGAGTCCGACTTGGGCCAGCCCATCGACGCCATCTTTTCCGAATTTTCAGAGCCCGTGGCAGCAGCCTCTATCGCCCAAGTCCACCGGGCGGTTTTGCGCGCCGACGGGCGCACGGTGGCGGTTAAGGTCCTGCGCCCGCACATCGGACGCGCGTTCCTGCGCGACGTAGATGCGTTTCACTTCGCCGCCCAGATGATCGAGGTATTGGCCCCCGCATCGCGGCGGCTCAAGCCCACCGCGGTCATCGAACATTTTGAGGCTATCACCCGCAGCGAGCTGGACCTGCGGGTCGAAGCCAGCGCCGCTGACGAGTTTCGCGCCAACACAGAAGGGGACGAAGGGTTCCGGGTTCCGTCGGTGGAATGGGCACTATCGGACCGTCGCGTGATGACCCAATCCTGGGCCGAGGGCTTGCCCATGGGCGACACGGACGCGCTGGTGGCTGCAGGCCACGACCTGCCCCGCTTGGGCCAGCGCGTGGTGCAGATGTTTTTGCGCCAGGCCCTACGCGACGGGCTGTTCCACGGGGACATGCATCAGGGCAACATGAAAGTGGCCGCCAACGGCGATATTATCGCGCTCGATTTCGGGATCATGGGAACGATCGACGAATACACCCGCCGCGTCTACGCCGAGATCCTCTACGGCTTTATCCGCAAGGACTACCGCCGGGTAGCGGAGGTCCATTTTGAGGCCGGCTACGTGCCCGCGGACCGGGACGTGGACGCCTTTGCCCGCGCATTGCGATCCGTGGGCGAGCCAATCTTTGGCCAGGACGCCAGCAAGATTTCCATGGCGCGACTGCTGGCGCATCTTTTCGATGTGACTGAACGCTTCGGGATGGAAACCCGCACAGAACTGATCCTTTTGCAACGCACTATGGTGGTGGTGGAGGGCGTGGGCCGGTCGCTCGATCCGGCGCTCAACATTTGGGAAGTGGCGAAACCCGTGGTGGAAGAATACATCCGCGAATACCTTGGACCTCGGGCGTTGATCCGGGACCTGCGGCGGACAGGTCAAGTTTTGGCGAAGTTTGGGCCCAAACTGCCCCTTTTGGTCGAAACCGCGCTTCAACAGGCGGAAACGCCGAAAGCACCCCAACCGGTACCGCGATTGCGTTGGTACACGGTCGCTGCCGCCGGTGTTGCCCTGGGCGTGGCGCTAGGATCACTCCTTTAAAAAAGGTTTCGGGTGGCGCGGTCAGTCCACTGCGCGGATAAGCTTGCGTTCCAGAACCCGCAGAACGGTTTTCACGTCATGGCCCCGGCGCAGCACACGTCCGTCCATGCCAATCACCGCATAGGCGCCCTGACGACCGGCAAGCTTCGGGCGTTTTTCTATACGGTAGAGCGCGTTTTCCGCGGTGCGCCGGAATATCGAAAAGACCGCCACGTCGCGCAGGCCCGAAATTCCGTAATCGCGCCACTCTCCGGCGGCCACCATGCGACCGTAAAGCGACATGATCGGCTGAAGTTCGGTGCGGTGGAAATGCACGGTGGGTGAAAGGGGTTCGGGTGCCGGGCGCAGCGGCGTGACGTCCTGGGTGCTCATCGTGCGATGTTGGCCACCGTCCCGGACGATTTCAAGCAAATTCGACGTCTTACTGGGGGCGCGAAATGACCCGCGAATTGCCGCATTTCGATCACGGAATCGGCTCCTTGCCCGGTGATACCGATGGTGCGCGTAAAGTGAGTAGTGAGTGACGCCCCGGTTTCCTTCCCCCTGCGTTTTTCGGGGCCAGGGACCGGGGTATTCGCCGCTGATCAACTTTCGCTTGGCAATGCCTAGGGGTGTCCTCCTGCCCGGGGACACCCCTTTTTTATCTCTTTTGACACAGCTATCCGATTCCTCAGGCAGAACCAGTGGACGGCGAACCCCGGACGCGGACACGATTTGGCCACAATGGGGAAATTTGGCCACAATGCGCCCGCAGATACCTTTCAAATGCCCCATTCCCACCCAAGAGGCGCCGCGATCGAAAGGCAAATGTGTTGTCAGAGCTGAACAAGCTTACCCCGGCGCAGTGCCCAACACAGCCCCCACCCATGGGCGCAGCGCCGGGGCCCTTGTGGGCCGCCCACAGGCCAAACCGCTCCCCTGCCCACCACACAGAAATATCCTAATCATTTGCCTGTGTCCGACCCACGCCCGAGCTGACACCCGTTTGCGCGCGCTTTTATTTCCAGCAAATGATGCTACGTCCCGCGGGCACTGAAATGCCGCAGAAAGGGACCTCATGCGCGACTTCCATATGCCTGGCCGCTCGGCGGTGTTTGCCACAAACGGAATGTGCGCCACCTCGACACCCTTGGCCGCCAAAGTCGCTGTTCAAATGCTCGAATCCGGCGGAAACGCCGTGGACGCAGCCATTGCCGCGGCGGTGCTTCTGGGCATTTGCGAACCGCAGATGACCGGGATTGGCGGCGATTGTTTTGTGCTTTTGAAGCCCACAGGCAGCGATGAGGTCCTGGCGCTGAACGGATCGGGCCGGGCGCCTGCAGCCTTTGACGCAGCGGCGCTGCGCGAGGCGGGCCGGGATGCGATGCCGCTCCATGACGCCCAGGCGGTGACCGTGCCCGGGGCCATCGATGCGTTTTGCACCCTGGCTCGCGATCACGGGCGCCTGGGACTAAAGGCTGCCCTCGCGCCGGCGATCCACTACGCCCGCGCAGGCGTTCCCGTCGGCCCGCGCACGGCGTTCGACTGGGGCCTTGCGGCGCAGAATCTGTCT
>JBCCMR010000150.1:0-7824 GCA_039026255.1 Pseudomonadota bacterium | reverse complement strand
TTGCCGTCTCCAAAGCGCGCGAGGCCTTCGAGGATGGTCGCTGGAGCCGCCTGCACCCGTCGGCGCGCAAGGATGTGCTGATCCGGCTGGCAAAGCTGATGACCCGCGACGCCCGCGAACTGGCCGTGATGGAAAGCCTTGATGCGGGCAAATCCATCCAGGACTGCGAATTAATCGACGTCCCCGAAACCATCGCCTGTATTAAATGGCACGCCGAAACCGCCGACAAGATCTATGACCAGACAGCGCCTGCGGGCGACGACGCGCTTGCGGTGATCGTGCGCGAACCTATTGGCGTTGTGGCGGCGGTACTGCCGTGGAATTTTCCGCTTTTGATGCTGGCCTGGAAAATCGGGCCGGCGCTCGCTGCGGGCTGCTCCGTTATCGTTAAGCCTGCGGAAGATACCTCGCTGACGGCGTTGGCCGTGGCGCGGCTGGCGCACGAGGCCGGCGTGCCTGCGGGCGTTCTTCAGATCCTGCCGGGGGACGGGCCCGACGTAGGCGAGCCCCTAGGCCGCCACATGGACGTGGACATGGTCAGCTTCACCGGGTCCACGGCCACGGGTCGCCGGTTCCTGAGCTATTCGGCGGAGTCAAACCTGAAAAAGGTCGTGTTGGAATGCGGCGGCAAGAACCCCTGTGTGGTTCTCTCCGACGCCGAGCACTTGGGCCATGTGGCCGCCCACGTAACCAATGCCGCCTTCTGGAACGGCGGGCAGAACTGCTCCGCCGCGTCGCGCCTGATTGTCCACGAAAGCCGCTACGATGAGTTGATGGAGCATCTTTTCGCGCAGCTGCGGGACTGGCGGGTAGGTGACCCACTGGATCCGGCCAATCGCATCGGCACCCTGGTGAGCCCGCGCCACCAGAAAAAGGTCGGCTCCTTTTTGCGCGAGGGCGCTCTTGTGGGGGGCACGATGAACGGCCCCTACCTTTCGCCCACCATCTACCGGGTCGAGCCCGACGACGTCCTGATGCGCGACGAGGTCTTCGGCCCCATTCTGGCCGTCACCACGGTTGCCACTGACGAACGCGCGCTTGAGGTCGCCAACGCCACCGAATACGGGCTGGCCGCGTCGATTTTCACAGCCCACGGGCGCAAGGGCATCACCGCAGCGCGCGCCGTTCGCGCGGGCACCGTGACCGTAAACTGCTACGGCGAGGGCGATCTGTCGACGCCTTTCGGCGGCTATAAGCACTCAGGTTTCGGGGGTCGCGACAACGGCGTGCACGCTCATGATCAATACACCGAACTGAAAACGCTTTGGGTGGATCTGAGCGATCCTGCCGAAGCATCTGACCTGGCCTAGCGGCAATGCAAACCAAAACCAAAGGCCGCAGCCGCGACCGCACTGCGTTCGGACTGCCAAAACTATCAGAAAACAACAAACGCACTAGGGGGCAACGATGACCACAGCAACCCTAAGCCGGCGCGGCCGCGGCGCCCGCCGTGCCGCGCGCCAAACCCGCGACACCACCATGCTCCCCGCTCTGCGGCGCGGGCTCCCCTTGACCGAGCCTATGGGCGCCGAGCAAGTCACCCGCATCGATGCGGCGTCCATGGATATCCTGGAAAACGTCGGCGTGGTCTTTCGCGACCCAGTGGCCATCGCCGATTGGAAACGCGCAGGCGCCGACATCCGCGATGGCGACCGGGTACACCTGGACCGCGCCTTGGTGCGCGACCTGATCAAGACCATCCCGGAAACTTTTACCTACCACGCCCGCAACCCAGCCCATAACTTGCCCTTTGGGCGCGACAACGCGATCTTTATTCCCATGACGGGCGCGCCCTACCTGCGCGACCTCGACGACCGGCGCCGGGGCCCTACCCTGGCCGACCTGGCCGACTTTCACCGCTTAGCGCAGATGTCGCCCGCGCTCCATTCGAGCGCGCACCACATCGTGGAGCCCATGGACCACGTGGTCAGTCATCGACACCTGCGGATCACCTATTCGTCCATGAAGCATTCCGACAAAACCTTTATGGGTATGACTACAAGCGGCAAAAATGCCGAAGATGTGCTCGATATGTGCGAGATCCTCTTTGGCGCCGAGTTCATGCGCGACCACCCGGTGGTAACCGGTAACTGCAACGGCAACAGCCCCCTGGTGTGGGATGAAACGATGCTCGGCGCCATGCGCGCCTTTAACCGGCGCAACCAGCCGGTGCTCTGCTCTCCTTTTGTGCTAGGCGGGGCGAACACGCCCGCCTCCACGGCCCCTGCCGTAGCGCAGCTGAACGCCGAAGCGCTCAGCGCGCTGGCCTATACGCAGGTGGTCAATCCGGGCTGTCCTGCCATCTACGGCCACTACCTGAGCACCGTCTCCATGAAGTCAGGCGCGCCCATGGCAGGCACCCCCGAGATCAGCCTGATGAACTTTATGATAGGCCAGATGGCACGGTTTTACGGGGTGCCCTGGCGCACATCGAACACGCTTGGAGGGGCCAAAACCTTTGATGCCCAGGCGGGCTATGAAAGCGCCACGACGCTGATGGCGGTGATGCTCGCCGGGGCCAATTACATCTGGCACTCCGCCGGGTGGAACGAGGCGGGGATGCACTGCTCCATGGCCAAGTTTGTGGTCGACGCCGAACAATGCGCGATGGCCTACCGCATGGCCGAAGGCATCCGCTGGGACGACTTCGAAGAGGCGCTCGCCGCAGTGCCCGAGGTAGGACCGGGCGGCCACTACCTTGGCCACGACCACACGCGCGAAAACTTCCAGCGGGCGTTTTTTATGCCCGAGCTGTTTGACAACAACTCCATCGAGCAATGGGCAGCCGAGGGCTCAAAAGAGATCACCGAGCGTGCGCTCGATACCGCGCGGGCAATGCTGCGCGACTACGAAGAACCGGCGCTTGATCCCGCCGTGGACGAGGCCCTGCGCGCCTACATCGACCGGCGGGAACTGGAAATTCCCGCCGTAGACGCACTTAACGAAACGCACTGATGTCTGCCTCGAACGACGCCATCGCGGTCGCCAGGTTGCCGGTGGACCCAGGCCCCGCGGGATGGGATGCGATCCTGCCCGCGGGCGACCGCTACGCGCCGCTCAGCGCCGATCACACAGTGGACTGGCTTGTGGTGGGCGCGGGCTTTGCCGGGCTGTCGGCTGCGCGCAGGCTGCGCCAGCTTTGCCCTGGCGACCGTATCGCCGTGGTCGACGCCACCCGCGTGGCAGCGGGGCCTGCGGGGCGCAACTCGGGCTTTATGATTGATCTGCCCCATGACCTGACCTCACACGACTACGGCGGTGGCGTGGACCGCGACCGGGTGGCCATCGCCCAAAACCGCGCGGCCATCGACTTTGCCGCCGGGGCGGCCGCCGATTATGGCATGGACACCGGCGCCTTTGCCCGGGCAGGTAAGGTGAACGGGGCCGCGAGCGCCCGGGGCGACGGGCTCAACCGCGCCTATGCGGCGCACCTGAGCGCCCTGGGCGAGCAGCACCGCTGGCTCGATGCCGCGGCAATGGCACAGCTTACGGGCACCGATTACTACACATCGGGTCTTTTCACCCCAGGCACGGCCATGATCCAGCCCGCCGCCTACATACGCGCCATGGCCCGGGGGCTGACCGCCGAGGGGATCGAGATTTTCGAAGACACGCCGGTCACCGCGCTTGACCGCGAAAACGGCTGGGTGGCGCGGACCCCGGGCGCGCGACTCCAGGCCGGGCGGGTGATCCTGGCCGTGAACGGCCACGCGCAAAGCTTCGGTTTCTACCCCGGGCGGCTGATGCATGTCTTCACCTGGGCCTCCATGACCCGGGCGCTGACCGCGGATGAGGCGGCCGCCCTGGGGGGCGCGCCCGCCTGGGGCATAACGCCAGCCCACCCCTTGGGCACCACAGTGCGACGCATTGAAGACCACGATGGCGTCGCGCGGATCATAATTCGCAACCGGTTCACCTACGAACCGGGGATGGAGGCCAGCCCGACCCGCCTCAAGCGCATCGCCGAGGGCCACCGGCGCGCTTTTGCGGCCCGGTTTCCAGGGCTCAACGCGGTGGAGATGGAGCACGTCTGGGGCGGGCGCCTGTGCCTGTCCTGGAACGACGCCCCCGCCTTTGGCGAACTTCGGCCTGGGCTCTTTGCCGCGTGCTGCCAGAACGGGCTTGGCACCGTGAAAGGGACACTCTCGGGAATGCGCGCAGCAGAGCTTGCCGTGGGCGAGGCGTCCCCCGCGCTCGACGTGTTCCAGGCCCAGCCTGGGCCCGCGCGCCTGCCGCCCGGGCTGGCGGTCGGGGCGCCGGCCTACCTGCGATGGCAAGAATGGCGCGCCGGGCGCGAGGTCTGAAACCCCGGGCGCCTTAATCCAAAAGCAAAATGCCGCCCAGCACCAGGCCCGCGATAAAGACCGTTTCAAGCACGATCAGCGCTATGGCCGCGGCCCCGACCGACATCACGTCGCGCAGGTCTGTTTTCATACCCACCGCGGCAATCGCGGTTAAGAGCATCCAGCGCGACGCCTCGGTCAAAAGCTCCACCACCGCCTGGGGGATCAGGCCAATAGAATTGACCGTCGCCAAAGCTAGAAAGCCCAGCACAAAGCCTGGGATCAGTGGCGGGCGCGCGGTCCCCGGGGTTGCGGTCATGTAGTGGCGGATCAAAACTGACGCCACCAGAACCACCGGCGCCAAAAGCGCTACGCGGAAAAGCTTTATAAGCGTTGCGGTCTTGCCTGCTTCGTCCGATATGGTGAAGCCCGCGCCGACCACCTGGGCCACGTCATGGATGGTCCCGCCCAGGAATATGCCCGCGTCGGTTTCCGACAGTTCCAGGCTGCGGGCGACGATCGGATAGGCGATCATCGCCAGCGTTGACAGGACCGTGACCCCCATCACGGTAAAGGCCAAGCGTTCTTCGCTACGGTCGTCGCGGGGCAGGATAGCGCTGATCGCCGCGGCGGCAGAGGCGCCACAGATCGCCACCGACCCTGCGGTCAAAAGCGCAAAGCGCCAGCGGTGCCCAAAAAGCCCCGCCACCGCAAAGCCAAAACCGATGGTCAGCCCCACCCCCGCTATCACAAGTGCGATTAACTCTGGCGGCAGCCCCGCCAAAAGCGCCGCCGAAATCCGTACCCCCAATAGGAGCACTCCCAGGCGCAAAAGCGTCCGGGCAGCAAACTGGATGCCGGGCACGGTCGGGCCGTCCTGGCCCAAAAACCCCAAAGCCATCCCCAGAAGAAGCGCCAAAAGCATGGCGGGCGTTTGGTAGTGCTCTGCCAGAAACTGCGCCGAAAGCGACACCAAAACAGCCACCAACACCCCGGGGAAAAGCATGCGCCCTTCGGACTTGGTCCAGGCCGCAGTCCGGGCCGCGTGGGTTTGCAGCGCGCTTAACATGATTGGGACCTCGGGAAGGAAGGTATCGAAAGGTCTTCGGAAATAGCGATCATAGGGCGGTGGGTACCGGAACAAATTGAAAGCAGTTTGGCGGCGGGGGCCATGGGACCTGATTTTAAGGTTGGGCGGCGCATCGGGCGTTTCGTATAAAGGCGGTTTCATACCGCGCAAAAAGCTGGGTTTGCTAACGTTTGAGACCGGCGGTCATGGGCCGTCGGCCGGTGGCTTTGTCTGCTGGTGTCGCTGGGTCGGGCCTGTCACGGTACACAGGCAGTCTCCTGGCGCGCGCCTGTCGTCCCCCGTTCAGCTTGAATTTGCAAGGGGTTCTTGGCGGTTGGCGCTACGGTCGCGCGGAACTGGCGCGCTCGAAGAAGCGTGCTATGCGTTCGGCCCAGGCGGCTTGGTCCGGACGAAATCTCAGGCTGTCGCGGGCCCTGTTCGCCACAGCGCCACCTGTCCTTGGGGCTAGCTCCTCTATTAGAGCGGTCATAAAGGGTGTGGTGATCTCTGGATGGTACTGGGTCGTTTCGATACCCGTACCGATGCGGTAGCCCGCGTGAGGGCAGCCCTGCGTCCGCGCGATGGTCTGGGCCCCTGGAGGCAGGCCGGTGACTTGTTCGGTGTGGGCCGCATGGACCGCGCGGGGGCAGCCGTCTTCCACCGTTTCCACCGCGCCCAAGACCCACCCGCCGGGGTTGGCGTCCACCTGCCCGCCCAGGGCCGTGGCAATTACCTGGTGGCCAAAACAGGCTCCGTAGAGCGGCACGCCCACCCGGTGCCAGCCGCGCACGAGCGTCTCAAGCCGGGCGATCCAGGGCGCGCCGTCGTGGACGGATGCCGGGCTGCCGGTAATGATGGCCCCACCAAAGCCAACGGGCCCCGCGGGAAAAACTCCGTCTTTGACCGAAAACACCTCGGTCACCCAAGATGGGCGCGCCCGGGCGATGAGCGTGGCGAACTTTTCTCCGTCCTTCGGATGGCGCGCGGAAAAAGTGCTTTCGTCGGTGTTGGTCATCAGAATAGCGATGCGCATGGGGCTCGACTCACGCTTGGTTCTAGAACATATTTAAGGTAGCTATAAATATATGAGAAGCCAAAATGACCCTCTGGAACCCGACCGATGACGGTTTCGCCGATCTTTCGAGCCACGACACTTTCGCCGCCGGGGCCCCGCACAACACCTTTGCTCGCTTGCGCCGGGACGATCCCATGCACTGGACCCCCTACGGTCAGGGAGAGGATTTTTGGTCTGTCACGCGCCACGCGGACATTCTGGAACTGAATCTGCAATACGAAAAGCTGAGCTCTGCGCGCGGCATCCGCATGGAAGACCAGACTGAAGAGGAATATCTTGCCCGCCGCACCTTTCAGGAAACCGACCCGCCACAGCATTCGCAAACCCGCCGCAAGGTCAGCCGCGCCTTTTCCCGGGGCGCCGTGGCCGCGTTTGAGCAGCAAATTCGCGATATCTGCGGGCCGATCCTGGATCGCGCGCTGGACGCAGGCACGCTCGACGCCACGCGGGTCATCGCGCGTGAATTGCCGATGCGCATGCTCGGCGCAATCCTAGGCACCCCCGAAGATGATCTTCCCTGGCTCGTGGAAAAGGGCGACGCGCTTATGGCCAACACCGACCCGGATTTCACGGATCACGTGGCCGACAAGCTGGACACCGACGAATTCCGGCTCATGCCTTTCAACTCCCCTGCTGGGGCAGAGCTTTACGTCTACGCCCGCGAACTGATGACCCAGAAAGCTGCGCAGGGGGACACCGACGGCATCCTGCACCAGATACTCGAACCTGACCGGGACGGCACCGTGATGCCCGAGCGAGAGTTTCAGAACTTCTTTTGCCTTCTTGTGGCTGCCGGCAACGACACCACGCGCTATTCAATTGCCGCGGGCGTGCAGGCGCTGTGCCACCAGCCGGAGCTTTTGACCCAGATGCAGACCCAAGATGTCTGGGCCACCGCAGCAGATGAAATCATCCGCTGGGCGTCGCCGGCGCTCTATTTTCGGCGCACAGCCACGCAGGATTTCACCTACCACGGCAAGACTGTGCGGGCCGGGCAGAAGGTGCTTTTCTGGTTTGTGTCCGGCAACCGCGACGAAACCGTCTTCGCGGACCCCTTCCGCGTCGACCTCATGCGCCGTCCAAATCCGCATTTGGCATTCGGTCAAGGGGGCCCCCACCAGTGCCTTGGCATGTGGCTGGCGCGTCTTGAGGTGACAATCCTTTTCCAGGAACTGGCGCGGCGCGTGCGCGCGATCGCGCCCGCAGGCGATCACCGGTTTGTGCGATCAAACTTCATGGGCGGGCTGAAAACCCTCCCGATCACTGTCCAGGCGGCCTAGGCGCAGTGGCTGGGCAGTCACAGGCGGTCGTTGACGCGATCCTGGGACGAATTGAGGCCGGATCTTTGATCCCAGGGGCGGCAATTGACGGGGACAGGTTGGCGCGCGACGTTGGCG
>JBCCMR010000149.1:0-7841 GCA_039026255.1 Pseudomonadota bacterium | reverse complement strand
GGCAGCCGCAGGCTGTTGAAGGCAAGGCCCGCGTCCCCGGTCAGGAACGCGGGCCCTCAATTTTGCGCTTCAAATGTGGGACCGGTAGGCCGCGGCGCATTAACCCTTATGGATCAGGGTCTCAAACAGCCGCGGGTCGATGCTGGTGTCGGCAAACGTCGGGCCCCGGGTCAGCACGCTTACCGCGTCGTGGCTGTGCAGGCTTTCTTGGTGGCTGGCCACCACGCGGAAATCGCCGATCCGGGGATCCGCCGCCAACGCCTGGGTGAACAGCCGCGCGGCGTCTTCCACAAAGATGGGGTTTGCGGCGTTGAGTTCTGCGAAAGCCTGTTCATCCTCGCGTTTGACCATCACCTGGGTTTCGGTGGGCACAGCCTTGCGACACATTTCGATCAGGTCTTCGAACCAAAGCCTGCCCGCCCCGGTGAGCGCCACGCTCAACCGAGCAACGGACCGCTGGGAATGGGGCGTTGCCAGTTGGCCGCGGGTGCGACGGGCATGTTCCGATAGTTCTAACGAGCAGGGGCAAGTGGACGAATACACATAATCGAGGTGCACAATTCGCGTGGCTACACCCTGGCGGCGCACCGCTTCGAGCGTGATGTCGTAGTACTGATATCCCGAGAGCCCACTGCGCAGACTGCCCACGGATAGCGGCAGTCGGAAGGAAAGCGCAATCCGGGCGTCGAAGCTGTCCAGATCAGACACGTAGTCGCCCAGAGCCGCGTCAATGACGTCAAAATCAAAGCGTTTTTCAGCGTGTTTGTAAAAGGACCGCATGATGCGGCTCATGTTGATGCCCTTCTTGTCGGCATCTAGGCTCACCGTGCCGGTTACCCCGGTCTCGAGCGTGCGGTCGAACCCGTCGCGAAGGCGATAGCGCAGGGGAAGCCTGAAGTTCGAAATACCCACGTGCTGGATCGCGGCGTTTTGGCCCCGAATAAGCGACGATGGGCCGTTTTGAAGGTCTGGCAGCCCCGCGATATAGGCCCGGTCAGCCCGAATCTTCGTCGGGTAAATCCGCGAAAGCGCAGGGTATGTTTCGCCAACACCCCGGGCCAAGGCCGTTGCAGCGTCTTCAGGCGCAAGATTGGCAAAGGCCGTAGTATCGTTTTGGCTTGCCCAGCGGCGCAAGACGGCGAGCGCATCGCGGGCCTCGTCCTCGGTGGGCAGGTCTTCGAGTTCGGTTTCAATGGCCGGGTCATGATAGTTCATGGAGGCTCCCTTCGGTTAAACCGCAGTCCACTAGATATGGTGGTGTCGCGCGGACTTTCCAGTGATTTTCCAGCGCGAGGCAGCTCATCGCCAGACCGCCGCCCAGGCGCTAAGCGCTTGGGGTGGTGAGGTCTACGCCTGCGCGCTGCGCTTGGATCAATGAAAATTCAGCTACCTGTGGCGCTCCGGCGGGGTGATGAACGCGCGGCATCAAGCGCTCTGGTCAGGTCGGCCAAAAGGTCGCCTTCATCTTCAAGCCCAACAGAGAGTCGGACCAATCCGGACGTGATGCCCAACGCCTGGCGCCGGTCCTCTGAAAGGCGTTGGTGGGTTGTGGTCGCTGGGTGTGTGACCAGGCTCTTCGCGTCACCTAAATTATTGGAAATACGAACGATATTCAGCGCGTTTAGCATCCGAAAGGCGGCGTCTTTTCCGCCCCGAAGGTCCAACGACAGGACTGTGCCCCCAGCCCGCATCTGCGACCGGGCAAGCGCCGCTTGCGGGTGGTCGGGGGCAAAGGGGAAAATCACCCGGTTGAGGGCCGGGTGCCCGGCAAGCCGCTCGGCCAGAAAGGCCGCAGTATGCGCTTGGGCATCGCAGCGCAAGGCGAGCGTTTCCATGCCCTTAACCATGACCCATGCATTAAAAGGCGACATGGCCGCCCCGGTGTGTTTGAGAAAGGTTTCGAGCGGCCCGCGCACGAAATCCCGCCGGCCAAGCACCACCCCCCCCAGGCATCGCCCTTGGCCGTCGATGTGTTTTGTGGCCGAATAGATGACCACGTCGGCCCCCAGGTCGAGTGCGTTCATAAAGACCGGCGTGGCAAAGACGTTGTCGACCACCACCTGGGCGCCAACCTGATGGGCCACCTCGGCTATGGCCGCGATATCAGCAACTTCGAGCGTTGGGTTCGAAATCGACTCCAGAAAGCAAACCTTGGTATCCGACCGTTTGCCACGGGCCCAGTCTTTGGGGTCTGTGCCGTCGACAACGGTGACCTCCCCCCCGAGCCGCGGCAGGATCTCTTCGCAGATGAAAAGACACGACCCAAAAAGCGCCCGCGCCGCAACGAGGTGGTCGCCCGCGCTCAGCAAGGCCATAAGCGCGCCGTTTACCGCCGCCATACCCGAAGCCGTTGCAAAGGCCGCCTCGGCACCTTCAAGGGTGGCGATACGTTCTTCAAACATGGCAACGGTGGGGTTGCCGTAGCGCGCGTAGATAAATTCGTCCTCACCCGCCTTCAGGAACCGCGCCTCAGCGGCTTCGGCGCTGTCGTAAATAAATCCCTGCGTGAGGTAGAGCGCTTCTGATAACTCGTTGAACTGACTGCGTTTCGCACCCGCGTGCACGAGCTTCGTCTTGGCTGTCCAGCCGTCCATGGTCCACTCCTCAGGGCAAGTGCCCAACAAGACCCCGGTCAGCCGGGGGTGCTATTGGACCCGACCTTTTAGCGGTTTTTTTAACGTGGCCCGCAATCCGGTAACAAATCGCCACAAATAACGCCTAAGCCGTTGCCCAGGGTCGGTCAAGCGCCAAGGTAGGCCCCATGACAGACGATCCGATCTGCGCCCTGTGCGGGCGGGTAATCCCTCCGGACGTGCCGCAAAGCCTGCACCACCTGGTGCCAAAGCTAAAAGGGGGTCGCCACGGGAAGACAGTGCTTTTGCATCACATCTGCCACAAGGAAATCCACAATACTCTGACTGAGGCGGAGCTAGCGCGCCAGTGGAACACGCCGGAAGCACTGCGTACCCACCCGCGGCTGGAAAAATTCGTGGCCTGGGTGCGCAAACGCCCGCCGGAATTTTTGTCGCGGTCCCGGGGTGCGGGGCCGCGCAAACGGCGCCGAGGGCGTTAGGCGCGGCGCTGGCGTAGCGCTATGGTTAGGAAAAAGATAATACCGATGCCCAGCACAGCAGCGCCTGCCACCGGATAGCTGATCGGCCCGGCCACCGTGCGCCCGTAGACTAAAAACACCAACCCCCAAAGCGGCGCCGCAGCATAGGACCAAAGCCCGCCCGTGCGCCACAGGTTCAGCGCCACCCAGGCAAGCGCCCCACCCAAAAGCACAATTGAGCCGGTCGCACTGCTGCCCGACTGGGCGCGCAGCACCTGTTCCCAGTTCAAAAAGGCCGCAATAGAAGTCCACCCCGCCAAAAGCGCAGAAGGCCAAAGCGCCAATCGCAGCTCCCAGGGGGACAGAGTATGGCTAAGGCGATCGAGCGCGATCATCGCTTGCACCGCAACGACCGTGTAGGCGGTCAGCACCGGCGCTGTGACGTAGGGCGTGATACCCAGGGGCGCGAAACTGGCCAGCACCGACCAAAGCGACGACAACCCCAGGGCCCCAACGATCCACCAGCCCGATGCCCGAAACGCGCGCCGTGCCCGGTTGCGCGGAAGCGCCTGCATCACCCCGAAGGCAGCGATGCCCAGAAAGATCACGAACCAGATCGAAAAGGCGGGCCCCCACGGCACCAGGAGCCCCGGGTTGGCGTCCGACTGCTCCCCAATGGTGCGTCCGCCGTCGATGACCCGCGGCAGCCAGTTCGACCCCACAAAGGTCACGATAACCGCCAAAAAGGCCCCCTGGCGCAGGGTGTCTCCCGGGCGGGCGTCACGGGATAAATCGGCGATGCTTGCCATCGGGGCCTCTTTGGGTTGGGATGCGCAGGCGCCCGTCGTTGGCGCCCCTCTCGGAGCCGCTTATGACAAAGCCCATCACGCTTTACTACTGGCCAACACCCAACGGGTGGAAGGTTTCCATCGCGCTTGAGGAAATGGGCCTGCCCTACGAGGTCAAGCTCGTCGACATTGGCGCAGGCGACCAGTTCGACCCCGAATTTCTGAAAATCGGCCCCAACAACCGCATGCCAGTGATCACCGACCCCGACGGACCGGACGAGGCGCCGATCTCAGTCTTCGAGTCAGGGGCGATCCTGCAATACCTGGCGCGCAAGACTGGCCGCTTCGGTGGCGCCGACGAACGCACCCGCTGCGAGGTGGACCAATGGCTGATGTGGCAGATGGGCGGCGTGGGGCCCATGGCCGGGCAATGCCACCACTTCCTGAAATACGCCCCCCGGCTCGACCCGCCCCAAGACATCCCCTACGCCAAGGACCGCTACCGGGCCGAAACCGGGCGGCTCTACGGGGTGCTCGACCGCCGCCTGGAGGGTCGCGATTATGTCTGCGGCGCGGTCTCCATCGCCGATTTTGCTATTTGGCCCTGGGCCAGCCTATGGGAAGGGCAGGAACAGACGCTTGATGACAAACCACACCTGGCCGCCTGGCTCGACCGCATGGCGGCGCGCGACGGCGTGACCCGAGGCCGCGCGCTCCACGCCGACAAACGCCGCGAGGTCCGCTCCAGCGGCGAACAATCCGTGCTTTTCAAACGCTAGGCGCCCTCTCTCTGGCATCCGGCCCCTCCCAGCCCCCCGGCGAAAGGACACCCCATGAAACGGCCCCTCGGCGCGCAGATATCCCACATGCTCAAGGACCGTGGCGTGGAGATTATATTTGGCATCCCCGGCGTCCACAACGTAGAGATGTACCGCGGTATCGAAGAGGCCGGGCTGACCCACGTGCTGGCGCGCCACGAACAAGGGGCGGGCTTTATGGCCGACGGCTACGCCCGCGCCACCGGGCGCCCGGGCGTGGCGTATGTGATCACGGGGCCTGGGCTATGCAACGCGATGACGCCCATGGGGCAGGCGTATTCCGACAGCGTGCCGATGCTGGTGATCTCAAGCTGCCTTGACGAGGTCGCCGCCCGCCGCGGTCAATTGCACCAAATGAAAGACCAGGCCGGGGCGGCGGCCACTGTCTGCGACTGGTCCGAAGAGGCGCGCAGCGCAAGCGCGGCCTACGCGCTCATCGACCGGGCTTTTAAAGAGTTCACCGCCGCACGCCCGCGGTCGAAACACGTCCAGATCCCCATCACATTGGCCTCCGCCGTGGCAGAGCCCGCGCCACCTCCGCCGCCCGCGCCCGCGGCCCCCGGCGCGGTGCCCCAGGCCGCAGATCTTGATGCAGCGGCGGCAGCGCTTGCCCGGGCGGCGCGGCCGCTGGTGATCTTCGGCGGCGGCGCCCGCCATGCCCGGGCCGAGGCCGCGGCGCTTCTCAAGCGCACCGGGGCCGCCAGCTTCGTCACCTACGCCGGGCGCGGGGTCGTTGACCCGGACGCCCCGGCCCATTTCGGCAGCTACCTGGCCCGGGGAGGGAGCGACGCCGTGGTGGCCCAGGCAGATGTGGTCCTGGCCGTGGGCACCGAACTGTCGGAAACGGACCTCTGGCGCGACCGGCTCGACATCCGCGGCACGTTCATATCGCTCGACATCGACCCCGCCGTGCTGGCCGCTCAGGCTGCCCAGATCGCGGTCCTGGGCGACGCCGCCGCGGGCCTGCGCGGCCTTGCCGAGCGCCTGCCCGGCCCGGGCCCCGCAAGCCCGCCCTGGGACGCCGCAGAGGTGGCCGCCACCAAAAGCCGCTGGCGCGCCGAGGTGGTCGCCGAACGGCCTGGCATCATCCCCGTGGCCGATGCGCTCAGAGGCGCGCTTCCCCTGGACACGATGATCTATTCCGACATGACCCAGTTCGCCTACGCCGCCAAAGAGGTCTGGGACATGGCGCACCCGGGACACTGGCACCACCCCACGGGCTTCGGCACCCTGGGATACGCGCTCCCGGCGGCTATCGGCGGCAAGATTGGCCGCGGCCCGGCGCCGGTCCTGGCCATCGCTGGCGACTACGGCTTTCAGTACACGCTCCAAGAATTGGGTGTGGCGGTGGAATTGAACCTCACGCTGCCGATCATCCTATGGGACAACGGCAAACTGAAAGAGATCGAAGACGCCATGGTGCATTCCCAGATCGCACCCAACGCCGTGGTGGCCCAAAACCCGGATTTCTGCGCCCTGGCCGAAGCCTACGGCGCCCGCGCCGCGCGGCCCGAAACGCTGGGCGCCCTAAAGAACTCCGTGCGCGCCGCCTTCAACGCCCCGGGTCCCACGCTCATCCACGTGGCCGCGGGCATCGCTTAATCCCGCCGCACCACCCGCAACTTGACCAAATAAGCGATCCCTCCCCGCTTCTTCTTTGTCCAAATACTCAAAATCCTGGCCCCACGGGCACCCCCCGGGCGCAAACCGCCACACCCCCCAGCCCAACCGATGCGCCTTTCGACTTTGCTGAAGCTTCCTTTTGCCTTCCCCCGGGGCCGCCGCTTTCGCTTGCGCCCGATAGCAACTGCGCCGATGAGAGAGCAAGGAGACCGCCCATGGACATAAACGACCGCATCGTGGCCGATTTCATCGCCAACGATGTCAACTTCATCACCACCGTGCCCTGCAAACAACTGGCTGGCGTCATCGACAAGGTCGAAGCGCACCCGGATATCTTCCATATCCCCTCCAACAAAGAAGACGAAGGAATGGGCCTGTGCGCCGGGGCCTGGATGGGCGGCAAACGCGCGGCGATCATCATGCAAAACACCGCCATCGGGGTGACGATCAACACGCTTGCCACGCTCATCCAGTACTACCGCATCCCGCTGCCGATGCTGATCTCGTACCGGGGTGAGCTGGGCGAGCCGGTTGCCTGCCAGGTGGAAATGGCCGTGCATACCAAAGCGCTCTTGGCGCAGATGAACATCCCCACCTACCACTTCCACGACCCCGCCGACGTGGGCGAATTCGACGCTATTCTGAAATACACATTTATGTGCAACAAACCGGTGGCGATCCTGACCGATGCCACCTTCTGGGGCGGCTACCACGGGGAGGGCGGCAAATGATCCGGTCCGAAGTCCTGAGAGAACTCAAAGACGTCATCTCCGACGAATTCATTGTCTGCAATATCGGTATACCGAGCCAGGAACTCCACGCTCTCGACGACCAACCCACCAATTTCTACATGCTAGGCACGATGGGCCTGTCGTCCTCTATCGGGCTCGGGGTGGCGCTGGCGCAAAAAGAAAAGGTGATCGCCATCGACGGCGACGGCTCGATCCTGACAAACATGGGCACGCTGCCCACCATCGCCAACAACCCGGCAGCGAATTTTATCCTTCTCATCATCGACAACGGCTCCTACGGGTCGACCGGGGACCAACCCACCTACACCGGCAAAAAGACCTCCCTTGCGGCAGTCGCGCGGGCTTGCGGTTGCGAAAACGTGTTGGAAGTGTCGGGAGAAGACACCGCGCAGGCGGTCAAAGACGCCCTTGCCGGGGATCAGATGACAGTGATCGTGTCGAAATGCGAAAGCGGTAACAAGAAAGAGCCGGTCATCACCATGGACCCTGTAGTGATCCGCGACCGGTTCATGCGCATGCTGGCCGCCCGCAACGCCAAATCGTGATCGCCGCCCGAGGATGCGTGATTTTTCGCATCGTGACAGGGGTTTAGGTCGTAACATCCTGCAACGGGCCCCGGGCGATCCGGAGCTTCGCACTGCTTTTATGGAACCAACCGATCCGCAAGCTGATTTCCCCAGTCCCCGCCGGTTACCCATGCCGCACCCAGGACTAAGGTGACGACTTAGGTTGAAACAGCTGACTGTCGCCGCCGTAGCCGTTGGCCACTTTGTTGCGCCCACTTTTGCCGACCGGGTCAGCCTGACAG
>JBCCMR010000148.1:0-7854 GCA_039026255.1 Pseudomonadota bacterium | reverse complement strand
TTTCAAGAACCCATGCGGTCGCTTTCACCTCTGCATCGGGTGGGCGCACAGGTTTCTGAGGTGCTGCGACTACACCGGAACCAGTCCCGGGGAGAGGCCAGGCGCAGCGTTCTGGCCACCTTTGAGCAGGTCGGTTTCGCTGACCCCATGCGCCCCTACAACGCCTATCCGTTTGAGCTTTCGGGCGGCATGCGCCAACGGGCCATGATTGCCATGGCCATGGTGGCCAAGCCAGACCTGCTGATCGCAGATGAGCCCACGACGGCCCTGGATGTCACCACTCAGGCGCAGGTGCTAGGTCTGATCAGACAGCTTCAGGACGACACTGGCATGGCGGTGATTTTTGTTACCCACGACTTGGGCGTGGTGGCAAATGTGGCAGACACGGTTGCCGTCCTGCGCAAGGGCCAGGTTATGGAGGCGGGTCCTGTAGCGCACGTGATCGACGACCCGCGCCACGGGTATACCCGCGCGCTTTTGGCGGCGGCCCCGGCAATTCCGCGTGATGCGGCGCCCAGCACCGCGCGCGTTAGTGAAGACCCGATCCTGCGCCTTGAAAACGTCAACAAGACCTATACCGGAAAAGGCCGCGGCTTTTTCGGGAAGCCTGAAGCCTTTCAAGCGGTCAAAGGCGTGTCTTTGACCGTGCCCCGGGGTAAGACCACGGCCATCGTGGGCGAAAGCGGGTCTGGAAAATCGACTGTCGCCAATATTGCGCTTGGCGCCATCACAGCCGATCCGGGGTCGATCATACACTTTAGTCCCGGGCCCGGCGCTGTGGTTGATGTGACCTCGCTTGACCCAACGGCCAAGCGGCGTTTCCAACGCCAGGCGCAGATGGTTTTCCAGGATCCGTTTTCGTCGCTTTCCCCGCGCATGCAAATCATCGATACCCTGACGGAGCCCCTAGCTATTCATGGGATAGGCAGCGGTGCGGAGCGGCGGGACCGTGCCGCGCATCTTTTGGGAAAGGTTGGGCTGGACCCTTCGATGCTGCGCCGGTACCCGCACGCCTTTTCCGGCGGCCAGCGCCAAAGGCTCTCTATTGCCCGGGCGCTTGCACTGGATCCCGCGCTTTTGGTCTGTGATGAACCGACGTCGGCGCTCGACCTGTCTGTGCAGGCGCAGGTGCTGACCCTGTTAGAAGAGATCCGAGACGAGTTCGGCTTGTCCTACCTCTTCATTAGCCATGATCTGGCGGTGGTGTCGCGGATCGCAGACGAAGTGGCTGTAATGCGCCAGGGGCAGATCGTAGAACAGGCGGCCCCCGATGTCATCTTCACAGCGCCAAAGCATCCCTACACCAAAGCGCTGATAGCCGCTTGTTTGGAGCCGAACTACGCCCAAAAGGTGGACCTTTCGGCAGTGGCGCTAGGGGCCGGTGATCCCCAAAGCTGGCCTGGCGGTTTTGCTATGGACGAAAAAAGCCTGCCACCGCTGATTGAAACCGAACCCGGACACTTTGTCAGGATGTACGCATGACACGCTTTTTCTCGTCGGCTATGGTGCTGACCGCCGCGGCGGTTCTTATCTTCTCTGGGCCGGAGAGCCGGGCGGATACGCCCATCCCCTCGCTTCAGGAAACCCCTTTCTGGGACGTGGAGGTGCGCAACGAAATCCTGCCCCCGATCGCGGCGCGGATCCCCTCTGAACCGCTGGTCGTGGACCTCGAAGACAAGGGCCGTAGGCTGGGCCGCCATGGTGGCAACTTGCGCACGCTGGTCACCCGGTCAAAAGACATCCGGCAGATGGTTGTCTATGGCTATGCTCGGCTGATGGGATTTAACCAGGACTACGATCTGGTCCCCGACATTTTGCGAGACGTCAATGTAGAAGACGGCCGCCGCTTCACGTTGCATTTGCGGGCCGGGATGCGCTGGTCCGACGGAGAGCCCTTCACCGCCGAAGCCTTCCGCTATTTCTGGGAAGATATTGCGCTCAACCCGGAACTGTCGCCGTCGGGTCCGCCGTCATTTTTGAAACTCGGGCAAGAATGGCCTACCGTCAGCTTTCCCGATCCGTTGACGGTGGTTTACGAATGGTCGTCCCCCAATCCGGGGTTTCTGCCCAATCTCGCCCAGGCACGGCCGCCTTTTATCTACCGGCCCGGCCACTACCTTAGCCAATTTCATGCCAAATACGCCGATCCCGACAAGCTGGCAGAGCGGGTGGCCAAGAAAAAAGTGCGCGGTTGGGCGGCGCTGCACAATAAGCGCGATAATATGTACAAATTCGACAACCCGTCGCTGCCCACGCTACAGCCGTGGATACCGGCCGATGTAGGCGGCGAAACGCGCCGGGTTTTTGTGCGCAACCCCTACTACCACCGCATCGATACCCGCGGGCGGCAGCTTCCCTATATCGACACCGTCGAAATGACGATCGTGGGTTCGGGCCTTGTCGCGGCAAAATCGAACGCGGGCGAGGTTGATCTGCAGGCCCGGGGCCTGTCCTTCAAGGATGTCTCGATCCTCAAGAAAGGTGAAAACGAAGGCGCCGGTTATCGGGTTTTCCTGTGGCCCAACGGGACGGCCAGCCAGATCGCAATTTATCCCAACCTCAATGCGCTCGATGATACCTGGCGGGCACTTTTGCGCGACGTGCGGTTCCGGCGGGCGCTGTCGCTGGGCATCGACCGGCGCATCATCAACCGCGCGCTCTATTTTGGCCTGGGCAAAGAGGGCAACATGACCGCCCTTTCGGTGTCACCGTTCTACAGCCGCGATAACTTGACCACCTACTCCGAATACAATCCCGAAAAGGCCAACGCGATCCTCGATGAGATGGGGCTGACGACCCGGCGCGCGGACGGGTTGCGGCTTTTGCCCGATGGGCGGCCCATGCGTCTGGTGGTGGAAACCGCCGGTGAGCGGCAAGAGGTGGAAGACGCGCTCCAGATCATAGCGGACACCTGGTATGAGCTGGGCATCCAGATGGTCATGCGCCCGCTCGACCGCGATATCCTGCGCAACCACGTCTTTGCTGGCACCGCCGAGGCCGCGGTTTGGTTCGGCTGGGATAACGGTATCCCCACCGCCGACACCTCGCCCGCCTATCTGGCCCCGCGTATGCAGGAATTCTTCGCCTGGCCGAAATGGGGCCAGTACTACCAAACTGGCGGTGAGGCGGGCCAAGAGGTGGATATGCCAAAACCCGCCCGCTTGATGCTTTTGGCGAGCGAGTGGGAACGATCCACCACGCGCGAGGAACGCACGCGCATCTGGGAAGAAATGCTCCAGATCCACGCTGAAGAGATGTACGCCATCGGTATTCTGTCGGAGGCACCCCAGCCTGTGGTTGTGGCCGAAACGCTTGAAAACGTACCGACGGTTGGACTTTGGGCGTGGGAACCGGGCAGCCATTTCGGCATCCACCGCATGGATGAGTTCTGGTTCAACAACCTGCCGCCGTCGTAATGGATCTGCTGCGCTACGCCATATACCGCCTGGGCACGATGCTTCTGACCCTGCTTGTGGTGTCGGCGCTGATCTTTTTCATAATGAACCTGCCGCCAGGCGACTACCTGTCGAACCAGATCGCGGAGCTTCGCGCCACGGGCCAGGAAAGCGGCGTGGCCAAGGTTGAGTTCCTGCGTAAGGAGTACTCGCTTGATCAGCCGGTGTGGCGCCAGTACTTGATCTGGATGGGCTTTGCCCCTGGGCCGCACGGGTTTTCCGGGATCATCCAGGGGGATTTCGGCTGGTCCTTCGGCGAAGACCGCCCCGTGACCGAGGTCGTAGGCGCTACGCTTTGGCTGACCGTTCTGATCAACGTGGCTGTGGTGCTTTTCATCTACCTGGTGGCGCTTCCCTTGGGCATCCTGGCCGCCGTTCGGGCGCGCAGCGCGGTCGACTATTCGGCGTCCTTTTTGGCCTACATCGGCTTGGCCACGCCGAACTTCCTTTTGGCGCTGGCGCTCTTTTACTACGGTAAAAAGTACTTTGATCTGCCGATTGGTGGGCTCATGGACCCCCGCTTCGAAGGCCAACCCATGAGCTTTGAAAAGATGCAGTCAGTGCTGATCCACATGATCATCCCGGTCTTTGTGATCGGCACAAGCGGGGCCGCGGCAATGATGCAGCGGCTGCGGGCGAACCTTCTCGATGAGCTGTCGAAACCCTACGTGGACACAGCCATCGCCAAAGGCGTCGGCCCCACCCGGCGGGTATTGAAATATCCGCTGCGCATGGCGCTAAACCCCTTTGTTGCCGATATCGGGAACCTGCTGCCGTCGCTCATTTCCGGGTCAGTGATCGTGTCGGTCGTGCTGGGCCTGCAAACTGTGGGTCCGCTTTTGGTGGAAGCGCTCAAGACCCAGGATCAGTTCTTGGCGGGGTTTGTGCTGCTTTTCGTGGCGTTCCTGACGCTGATTGGGACGATGATATCGGACGTGCTTTTAGCCATGCTTGACCCGCGCATCCGTTACGGGGGGCGTAGCCGGTGACCTATAGACCTGACCATTTTGTCGACCCAATGCCCTATGATGCCGCGCCAGAGCTGTCAAAGCTCGACAGGCCCGATTTGGACGCGGCAAGTTGGCGGCTGATCTGGCGTAAGTTCCGGCGCCACAAACTGGGGCTGATCTCCGGCATTTTCTTGCTGCTGAGCTATCTGCTGTTGCCCTTTGCCGGGTTCATCTCCCCCTACACCCCCAATGAACGGAACGCCGACCATATCTTTGCTAGCCCGCAACCGGTGCGGCTGTTCCATGAAGGCCGCTTAGTTGGGCCTTTTGTCTATCCGATCACCGGGGAGGCAAGCCTCGAAGACTTCCAGTGGAAATATGTGGAAGACCGCGACCGGCCGGCGCGGCTCGAATGGTTCTGCCGGCGCGATGATTACAACTTCATCGGCCTTATTCGCACGGATTTGCATCTGTTTTGCGCCCCCGAAGGCGCCACAGTGTTTGTCCTGGGCGCGGACCGTCTGGGCCGGGACATTTTCTCGCGCATCCTCTACGGGGCACAGCTTTCCATGACGGTTGGATTGATCGGCATCACGGTTAGCTTCCTTTTGGGCATTAGCATCGGTGGTATTGCAGGTTATTTTGGCGGCCGCATCGACTGGAGCGTGCAACGCGTGATCGAGGTGCTCCGATCCCTGCCGGAACTGCCGCTCTGGCTGGCGCTTTCGGCGGCGGTCCCGTCCCATTGGTCGCCCGTTGCGGTCTTCTTTATCATTTCTATCATTCTGGGACTTTTGGACTGGCCCGGCCTGGCGCGTGCTGTCCGATCTAAATTCCTGGCGCTGCGAGAAGAAGAGTTCGTGCGCGCCGCCGAGATGATGGGCGCGCGGCCTACGCGCGTGATCGGGCGCCACCTTTTGCCCAACTTCTCATCCCATCTGATCGCTAGTGCTATGCTGTCGATCCCGGCCATGATCCTGGGCGAAACCGCGCTGAGCTTTCTGGGACTTGGTCTGCGGGCGCCCGCGGTCAGTTGGGGCGTCATGTTGAACGACGCGCAAAACCTGGCATCTATTGAGATATATCCCTGGACGGCGCTGCCGATGCTGCCGGTGATCCTCGTGGTGTTGGCGTTCAACTTCCTAGGTGACGGCCTGCGCGACAGTCTCGACCCCTATTCCGAAGACTGACGCTCGACCCCGGGCTGAACTGGCTCTTTCCGCTTCACCCCGGGCGACAACCCTGGCAGACGGGGTCCATGACCGCCCGCCAACGCGCGATCCTGCTGATCTGCGTCGTCATCTTCGCCATCAACCAGTTCCACCGGGCTTCGGGGTCGATCACCACGCCGATCCTGATCGAAGAACTGTCTTTGACTGCATTTGCCGTGTCTGCATTGGCGGCGATGCTGTGTGTGTCGTCAGTCATCTTCCAATTGCCCTTGGGCGCAGCGCTCGACCGGGTGGGGCCGCGGCTTTTGATGGCCGCGACGACCGGGTCCGTGGCCGTAGGCACCGCCATCTTTGCCCTGGCGCAGGACTACGGGCAACTCATGTTGGCGCGGATGCTTCTGGGGATCGGGGCGGCAGCCTCCGGCGCGGCGATCAGCGTGACCCTGGCGCAAGTCTTCGCCGGGCGCGATTTTGCCTATTACCAAGGGATGATCGTATCGATTGGCGGTGTGGGCGGCCTTTTGGGCACCTATCCACTGGCGTTGATGCTTGAACTGCTGCCTTGGCCAGTGGTGTTCTCCATACTTTCGGCTGTGGCCGCCGGGCTGGCGATCATGGTCTTACGCACGCTGCCCGATCCGCCCCCCGCCGCCGTCACCGATGCGGCGCCTGTGGGCTACCTGTCGCTGATGGGTGTGCCGGAGATACGGAAGATCATGGTCCTTTCACTGGTGATTTGGGCGCCGATTGTCGTGCTGACCGGGCTTTGGGGTAGCGCGTATTTCCAAACAGTACACGGCTTTGGCGCCACAGCGTCAGGGGCGGTGCTATTCGCCTTTTACCTGTCGACCATGGTGTCGGCGTACGGCTTCGGCTGGCTCGAACGGCGCAGCGCCAACCGAAAGCGGCTGATCCTGACCGCGGCGCTGGGGTCTGCCACGCTTTATGGCCTGATGGCAGCAATCCCGGCGCCGCCCGCCTGGGCGGCAATTGCGCTTATGACCGGGATGATTTTTGTGCAGCAATTTTATGTACCGCTGTCCGCACATCTGCGCGCCGCCGTCCCGGCGGAGGCGCTTGGTCGCGCGTCGTCGCTGATGACTCTGGCGGGGGTCGTTGGCATCTCGGTCTTGCAGATGGGCTTTGGCACCGTGCTGGACATTGCGGCGGCGGCGGGGTTTGCCCCGGTGGACGCCTACCGCATGGGCTTTGCGGCGGTCGGGCTGACGGTCATCCTGGCTTCGGCAGTCTACGCCACCGCGCGCCGCGCCAACGACTAGCGGATCACCAACCGCGACCGGCGCGTCCAGCGGCCAAGGATCGCCGCCAAGTCGTCACACCGGAAGGCCACGCAGCCGGCCGTTGGCACCCGGGGCCCGCGCCACCGGTGCAAAAAGATCGCGCTGCCTGCGCCGGGCGCTGGGTCGGGCCAGTTGAAATCCACCACAGCTAAAAGATCGTAGAGCCTGTCGCTCCTGCGTAGCTTTTCGTGCCCGAACGCAGGCGCACGGTCCCTCCGGTGGCAGTTGTAGCGTGGGTCGGCCGGGTCGTCGGACCAGATGTCCACGGGACCGATGGCGCGCAGCGGTAGGATGCCGCCAGGCGTAGGCACCCGGTCCGGGCGGTACCAGACCTCGGCCAGACGCCAGGTGCCGCGGGGGGTGATGCCGTCGCCTTCGCCCGCTTTTCCGCCCACCCCGCCGAAGCCTACGGCGCAGGGGATGCGACGCCCGGCAAACCGCGCGCCCCAAGCGGTGACCACCAGATCGAAGGGCCCGGTCACAAAAGGTGCCCGGATTTCGCTGCTTTGGTATCCAGGTAGTCGGTGTTTTCAGCCGTGCGCCCAACCCGGAGAGGCACCCGTTCGGCGACGCGGATGCCTGCCTCTTCCATGCGGGCGATTTTGGCGGGGTTGTTGGTCATCAGCCGCACCGCGTGGTAGCCCCGGCGGCGCAACAGCTCTGCCCCGAGGCGAAAGTCACGCTCGTCGTCTTCGAACCCCAGGCGATGGTTGGCCTCCACGGTGTCAAACCCCTGGTCTTGGAGCGCATAGGCGCGCATCTTGTTTGCCAGGCCTATGCCACGGCCTTCTTGGTTGAGGTAAAGCAGTACGCCCGCCCCTTCTTCCCCGATCTGGTGTAGCGCGGCGCGCAGTTGCGCCCCGCAGTCGCATTTTAACGATCCGATCAGGTCCCCGGTAAAGCACGCAGAATGGAGCCGCGACAGCACCGGCTGGGCCGGGTCCGGGTTGCCCACTTCGATCACGTAATGCTCTTC
>JBCCMR010000147.1:0-7924 GCA_039026255.1 Pseudomonadota bacterium | reverse complement strand
GCAAGTTATCGACGAATATAGGGCCAGAAGCATCGGCATGGGTCTTAGGGCCAAACCTGTCATGCAGCACCTTTACGTGGACATCGTGCAGGATGACCATGCCCCGCCCCGCCCGATACATTTGGGGTTCTGTTGTGGGGCTGACCACTTGGTTACGGCCGGGAAAATTAGCGACTACATCGGCGCAAGGGCGCTTTGCGACAGCCTGATCGGGCACCGCGGTCATGGTGCTGTTTGGTTCCACGACGGGTTGCGACACGATATGACACCTGTCCAAAGATCTGCCGCTCCGCCGTCGCCCTCGCAGTCACCGTAATCCACTGATTTTTGGGATTGAGCTGAATCACGCCCGAGCAATTTAAGCGCTTTCGGCAAGTGTTTGCTTGGCTCATGCGCATAAGATGCAAAAGTGTTCAGGCGTTGGGAGAATCACTTTGCAGTCTAATACGACACTGCTAAGTCCGTCGCGATTACTTCGAAGACCTTAAGGAGCGCACTATGGCCACCCCGAATCCGGGCAAAAAAGGCGGCGCCCAACCGGACGCGATACTTAAAAAGCTCAAGAACAAACCCAAAGATCCGTGGCTAAACGCTCAGATGGCGCGCATCCACGACAAAAACGGCGACACAGGCGATGCGGTGGTGCGCGCGATGCTATCGCTCGACAAAAAGCCGACACTCGATAACATCCGTCTTACGTTGCGCTTGCTAACCAAGGCGCGCGCCTTCCGGGCCGTTGTGCTCTACGGCGAATGGGCTGTGGAGAGCGGATTGGCCAATACGCAGGTTTATGCGACGCTTGCAAAGGCTTTTGACCACCTTAAAGAGCCCGACAAGGCTGAATTCTATTCCTCCCTAGCTGAGGAAACGGCCGCGGACAAACCGTCGGATACTATTTCCTAAACCAGGGCCGGCGTCGCGCTTATCGACTCCGCCTCTGTGATGGGATAGGTGCTGCGCCGTCAATTGACCCGCAAGGCAAGAGGATTGTCGGCACCCATGAATGAGACCGCCCAGCCCATCGTCAGCGTGATCGTGCCCGTATACAACAGCGAGCAATTTTTGAACCGGTCGATTTGGTCGGCGCTGGACCAGCGTGGCTTACGCCTAGAAGTAATCGCCATCAACGATTGTTCGACCGATGGCTCGTTGAGCATTCTTGAGGATTTTGAGAACCGCTTTGCGCCCCGGATGCGGGTGCTGAACATGGAAAAGAATGTGGGTCAGGCAACGGCACGCAACGCGGGCATCAACGCGGCCCAGGGCGAATATATCGCGTTTCTCGACAGTGATGATTTCTATGTGGACCAAAGGGTTCTGATGCGGTGGGTCCATGCGAGCCAAGAGATGAACGCCGACATGGCCTATTCCCGGTTCATCCGGGTTAACGAGGACGAAAAAGAGCTTGCCGCTCCGCCGGAAGCCACCGCAAAGCGGAAGGGACTGACAACCCTGTCAGAGGCGCCCGAACTGGTGAATGGCCAGGCGTGCTGGCAGTTCCTTTACCGCAAGGCGTTCTTGGACCGGCACGACCTGCGTTTTTCTGAGAACCTAAAACAACGGGAAGACCGGCTTTTCTTTACCCAGGCGCTGATGCTGTCGGAGCGGATATCGATCCTTAAGCTTCGGTCGATTGCCTATCGTAACCATTCGGCCTCTACGATGCGGCGTATCGAGTGGGGTCAGCTTGATATGTTTGCCCAACATGTGGAGGAACTGAACCACTTCACCGAAGAGCATCTGCCGCCGGTGGACGCCCAGGGCGGGTTGCCAGGGTTCCGATTTGCCAATGCGATGGCCTATCTGCGATCAATCAGCCAATACTGGCGGCCGATCCTGTTGAAGCCCCGCGTCCATGAACGGCGGGAGTTCCGCCGCCTGGTGGACGGGCTTTCCGAACTTATCGGCCCGTTCCGCGACTTCAAAAAGGAAAGCTCGCTTCTTTTGAACCCGAACCTCGAACGGCTTCAGGCGTCGGGGTATTTTGATCTCTTAGCCTTTTTGATCCGTGAACGGGACTACGTCGGCGTTCAGGAATGCATCGCAAGCCAATGCGTCCATGTGGAAGGGTTTGAAGATCGCATGGCGAAAACAAATAAGCCCGACGAGTGTTTGGCGCTTATGACCGACCGACTTGCCTTTGCCAGTTCGATGTCGCGGCGCAATTCGAAGTCGAATTTGCCTGTGCTTCTGCGGGAGTTTGATGCCCGGGCTGGCCAAGCGGGCACCCGTTTTGAATTGCATTTGGGCATGACGAAAACCGGGTCATCGGCCATCCAGTGGGCCCTAGAACGGCTACGCTATGATCTGGCCAAAAGGCGCGACTGGTATCCGGTGGCCGGGGTCGAGCGTGGCTCGATCCACCGTTTGCACCGGTCTTCGGGCCACGCCAAACTGGTGAATGCTCTCCTTCAAGGGGAGCCTGGACCCCTGACGCTCTTCTTGCGGGAATTGCTGGACTTCAAGACTTTTCCGCGACGGATCATACTGTCGGCCGAAAATGTGCTGTCAGAGCGGTATTGGAACGGCGGTGATGTTCTCACCGCGCTGAAGTCACTGGTGACCGATAAACCGGTGCGAGTGCACGCGTACCTGCGGCGCCAGGATGAATGGCTCGAAAGCATGTATAACGAGCTCCTTTGCAATCCGGGCAACAACACATTCACCGACACGCCCGCGGGTTTCGTGTCCGACGTGATCGACAGCGGTTACCTAAATTACGACTGGTTAGAGGGTCAGATCGTCGAAGCGTTCCCGGGGGCTGAAGTCGCGCTTCATAGCTTTGAGCACATGCGCGACACCACTGATGCGGTGGCGCATTTCCTAGGGCTTTTGGGCATCGAAGAGCTTCAGTCTCGGCTTGCCGGGGAAGAGATTAACCCATCATCGGACAAATTCATCGGGCGCATCCTTTTGGAAGCCAATCGCCGGGGGATGACAAAACCCGCGAAATGGGAGCTTGAAGCGCGACTTTTGTCTATGGGCATCAAGGCACCGCGCACAATGGCCCACATCGACACCGCACTTCGCGATGACATCATGAGCAGTTACAGGTCGTCGAATGAGGTTTTTGCCCGGCGGCATCCGGAGTTCGCGGCGCTTTTGAACCCTGTGAAGGATGGGCAAGAGGCGATCTTGGCGGATCACGTGGCAGAACACTTTGCGATCATCGAACAGACGTCGTCTGACGTCGAAGCAGATGACAGCAGCAGCCGCGCTGCCGCCGAGGCCTGGTGAGTTTTAGGGCAAAACGCCGCCGATGGCAGTGGCCAGCTTGTCCACTAATTCGTCCAGGTGGCTATCTTCGCAAATGAACGGCGGTGCCAAAAGAACGTGGTCGCCGCGCACCCCGTCGACTGTGCCCCCCATGGGGTAGCAAATTAGCCCCGCTTCAAAGGCCGCTGACTTTAGCTGCGCATGGACTTTTATGCCCGGCTCGAAGGGCGCTTTTGTTTCACGATCGGCTACAAATTCCACGCCGAGGAAGAGCCCACGGCCACGAATATCCCCCACATGGGGGTGTTGGCCTAGTCGCGCGATAAGCCGTTCTCTCAGGGCGGCGCCTTTCGGGGCCACTTGCTTCACGAGCCCGCCTGTAAGCTTTGTCACCACAGCCCGGGCAGCAGCGGCGGCTGTCGGGTGGCCAACGTAAGTATGACCGTGCTGGAACGATCCGCTGCCCTGGGCAATCGCATCGTGGATTTCAGCGGTGCAAAGGGTGGCGCCGATGGGTTGATACCCGGCGCCCAGCCCCTTGGCGATGGCCAGGATATCGGGGGCGACGCCATCTTCAGCGCAGGCAAAAAGGTGCCCCGTGCGCCCCATGCCGCACATCACTTCATCCAGGATCAAAAGCACCCCGTGGCGGTTACAAATTTTGCGTATGGCCCCGAAATACCCGGGCGCCGGTGGTACGGCCCCAGCGGTCGCGCCGACCACGGTTTCGGCCACAAACGCAAGCACGGTTTCTGGCCCTAGGCGGGTGATTTCCGCTTCCAGCGCGGCGGCGGCACGGGCGCCGTAGGCGGCGTCGCTTTCGTCCTTCAGCTGGTGGCGGTAGGCAAAGCAGGGCTCAATGTGCTGGGTCGGCGGCAAAAGCGGCTCGAACGGCGCGCGGCGCCAAGCATTTCCGCCGGTGGCCAGGGCGCCCAGTGTGTTGCCGTGGTAACTTTGGCGCCGGGCGATCACGTGACGCCGGGCCTCCTGCCCAGTTTCTACGGCGTATTGGCGGGCAAGCTTCAGCGCGGCCTCCATCGCCTCGGACCCGCCTGAGACCAAATAAACCCGGTCAAGCGACCCAGGCGCCTGGGCGATTAGCATATCCGCGAGCTCTTCGGCCGGGTCGGAGGTGAAAAAACCCGTGTGGGCAAAGGCCACCTGGTCCAGCTGCGCTTTGATGGCCGCAGTTACGTCCGGGTCGCCGTGGCCCAGGCAGGACACTGCAGCCCCGCCCGATCCGTCCAGGTATTGTTTGCCGGTGCTGTCGATCAGATACGGACCCTGGCCGCCGGCAATCCGGGGCAGGGTGGCGCGGCTGTTGCGGGCGAATACGTGCGACATGGAACGGCTCCTTCTGCCATTTAGACTGCGACTTTCTGAGCCGCCTTTCAATGACTGCACCCCGCGCAAGATCGGGCCTGCCTGCGCGCGTTGACAAAGGCGTGATCGCGTGTTTGCCTTTACCTCATGCTGACGGGGACCCAGTACGGACGACGACCGCTTTGGATATGCGGCTTGCGCGCATTTGTGCGCCCCGCCCCCGCGGCCCAAACAAACCACACCAATACAGGGAGACTTGGGATGTATTCCAAGCTGAAACTTGCCGTCGCGACGGCGGCCACGCTGGCGTTGACGGCACCGATCGCAGGCGCCCAGCAATTCATTTCCATCGGCACCGGCGGTGTCACCGGCGTCTACTACCCCACTGGCGGCGCTATCTGCCGTCTTGTGAACCGTGATCGCAAGGAACACGGCATTCGCTGCGCGGTCGAATCGACGGGCGGGTCGGTTTACAACATCAACACCATCAAGGCGGGTGAGTTGGAATTTGGTGTGGCCCAATCTGATTGGCAGCACCACGCTTATAACGGGACGTCCAAGTTCGCCGACAACGCGTTCCCGGACATCCGCGCGGTTATGTCGGTGCACCCGGAACCCTTCACCCTTCTGGTGCGCGGTGACAGCGGCATCACGTCCTTCGAAGAGCTCAAGGGCAAGCGTGTCAACGTGGGTAACCCGGGTTCTGGCCAGCGCGCAACGATGGAAGTGGTCATGAGCGCCTTTGGCATGTCGATGGGCGATTTCGCTCTTGCCACGGAATACAAAGGCTCGGAAATGGCGAAAGAGATCTGCGACGGCAACATCGACGCCATGATCTACACCATCGGCCACCCGGCGGCTGCGATCAAAGAAGCAACCACCACCTGCGATGTGCGATTGGTTAGCGTTACCGGCGCGCCCATTGAAAAGCTGGTGGCGGATAACCCGTTCTACCGCGTGGCGACGATCCCGGGCGGCATGTATGCGGGCACCGATACGGAAACCACCACCTTTGGCGTTGGTGCAACCTTTGTGACCTCGGCCTCTGTGCCAGAGGAGGTGGTTTACGTGGTGGCTAAGGCGGTCATGGAAAACCTTGATGATTTCCGTGGCCTACACCCGGCGTTTGCCAACCTTTCGGCTGATCAGATGGTCAATGATGGGCTGAGCGCTCCGCTCCACCCTGGTGCGGCAAAAGCCTACAAAGAACTCGGGCTTATGAACTGATCCGAGGAACCTAACAAGGCGCGCGCCGCGACACCGGCGCGCGCCTTCTTTGCCAAGAAATTTTTAGCGATACCCGCGCAACCCGGACTGGGGTTCGCCTGGGCGCATCCGCCGCAAAACCCTGGGGAGATAGCCATGACTGATAGACCCATGAGCGAAGCCGATGCCATGGTTGCCGAGGCCGATACTGGCGGACGCAGCGTCGTAGGCACCCAGGGCGCCATTATCTTAGGGCTGTGCATAGTCTGGTCGCTTTTCCAACTTTATATCGCGTCAAAGCTGCCCAGCCAGTTAGCCGTCGCCACCGGGGTCAGCTTTTTCGCCAACGTGGTGGCCCAAGCCCGCTTTGTGCACCTGGCCTTTGCGATTGCCTTAGCTACCCTGGCCTTCCCGCTATTCAAAAACTCCCCTCGGGATCGGATCCCGGCCTATGATTGGGTGCTTTTGGCCCTTGGGGTAGGATCGTGCCTTTATCTGGTAGTGTTTCGCTTTGACATCGCTGACCGTCCAGGTCTTTGGACCACAACCGATATCACCGTCAGCGCCATCGGCATGACAGTGTTGATGGTGGCGGTCTACCGGTCGCTTGGCCTACCGCTTGTGATCATTGCCGGGGCTTTTATCGCCTTTACCTTCTTTGGCGGATATTCCGAATGGGCGCGCAACATCACCAATTACGGGGGCGCGTCGCTATCCAAGGCGCTGGGCCATTATTGGATGCAGACCGAAGGGGTCTTTGGCGTAGCGTTGGGTGTATCTACGTCGATGATTTTCCTGTTTGTACTGTTTGGCGCGCTTTTGGACCGGGCAGGCGGCGGTAATTGGTTCATCAAAGTGGCAATTGCCCTTCTGGGCGCCCTGCGCGGCGGCCCCGCGAAGGCCAGTGTTCTGTCGTCGATGATGACGGGGATGATTTCGGGCTCCTCCATCGCCAACACGGTGACAACGGGGACCTTCACCATCCCGCTGATGCGGCGTATCGGCTTTCCGGCAGAAAAGGCTGGTGCGGTCGAGGTGGCGTCGTCCACCAACGGGCAGCTGACCCCTCCGGTCATGGGGGCGGCGGCCTTCCTGATGGTGGAATACGTCAACATCCCCTACATCGACGTGGTCAAACACGCCTTCCTCCCGGCGGTCATCAGCTACATCGCGCTTCTCTACATCGTACACCTGGAAGCCCTGAAGATGGAGATGAAGGGGCTCAAGAAAGCTGGGCGTCACATTGGGCCGGTTTTGATCCTGATCCTTTTCCTTTCGGGTTTTATCTTCCTGGGCGCCTGCACCTTTGCCATGATCGGGCTCCGCACGCTCCTTGACCCGGTAATGGGCGGAGACAGCATTTACGCCGGGGTGGGGGTGCTGGCAGTGATCTATGTGGCGCTTCTGTGGGTGGCGTCGCGGGGTGATGACATTGAAATGGACGACCCCGACGGCGAACTGGCTGCGCCGCGACTAACGCCCACGATCCTAGGTGGGGCTTACTTTGCGATCCCGATTTTTGTGCTGATCTGGAACTTGATGGTCCGCACTGAAAGCTTGGACCGCTTGTCGCCGGCGCTGTCCGCCTTCTGGGCGGCGTTTTTCATGATCATCGTGGCGCTGACCCACCGGCCCATCAAAGCCATGTTCCGCGGGGAAGGCCCAGTGGCCCACGCCGCGGCCGGTTGGGCCGATTTTGTGAACGGCCTGATCCTAGGCGCACGCAATATGATTAGCATCGGCGTGGCCACGGGCGCGGCAGGGATCATTGTCGGAACCATCAGCCTGACCGGTGCCCACCAGGTTATCGGCCAAGTGATCGAGGTTGTCTCAGGCGGCAACCTGATTATTCTTTTGGTTCTGGTGGCGGTGCTATCGCTTATCCTAGGGATGGGACTGCCTACGACGGCCAACTATATCGTGGTGTCATCGCTCATGGCGCCGGTCATCGTAAGTGTGGGCGCGCAAGCGGGCCTGGTGGTGCCGCTGATCGCGGTGCACATGTTTGTCTTTTACTTTGGGATCCTAGCTGACGACACCCCGCCGGTGGGGCTGGCCGCCTATGCGGCGGCGGCGATCAGCCGGGGCGACCCCATCGCCACAGGCGTCCAGGGTTTTGCCTACGACATCCGCACGGCGCTTTTGCCGTTCCTCTTTATCTTCAACACGGACTTGCTTT
>JBCCMR010000146.1:0-7951 GCA_039026255.1 Pseudomonadota bacterium | reverse complement strand
CGCACCGCCAGCACCCCGGCCAAAAGCGCCTCAAGGGCCGCCGGCCCCTGGAGATCGCGCAGCTTTTCCGTGTTGGGGGAGGAAACATTTACTGTGGCAAAATCCACCGCGCCGCCGCAGGTGTCCAGAACCGAGGCAAAATCGGCCGCGCGATCATCGCTGGTTTTGTTGGCGCCGAGGTTCAGACCCAGCACTCCGCCATTGGGCCGCGCCGCCAGTCGGGCGCCGATGGCTTGGGCGCCGTCGTTGTTAAAGCCGAACCGGTTGATGGCGGCGCGGTCTTCGGCCAGGCGAAAAAGCCGCGGGCGCGGATTGCCGGGCTGCGCCTTGGGCGTTGCCGCGCCGACCTCAAGAAAGCCAAAGCCCGTGCGCATCAGCGGCGCCAGAGCGACGGCGTTTTTGTCAAACCCTGCGGCCAGGCCCACCGGGTTAGGCAGCGCGAGCCCCGCCACCGATGTGGCAATTCGGTCCGAAGTTACCGGCCCAGTTCCGCCGACCACGCCAAGTTGCAGCGCCCTGAGCGCCAGATCATGGGCGCGTTCGGGGTCAAACCGGTGGAGGAGCGCAAGTGACAGGCGGTCAAGCACAGTCAAACCAAGTCCGGGAAGCGGTGGCCGCCCGGATCAAGTGGTAGCGGCCGAGACCAAAGCACATGGACCATAGCAAAAGGGGCGTAGAGGTGGGGAAACTCTGCCCCGCCGCGCGACGCTTCCCAGCGCAGCGCATCACCCATTGTCGCGGGGTTCGCGGCCACGAGGACCAAATCACTGGCCCCGGCGAAATGGCGTGATGCGGTCTCTTTCACCTGTTCTGCGGTTGAAAAGTGTACAAAGCCGTCGGCCAGATCGACGGGCGCGCCATCCGTTTGACCTGCGGTCTGCATAGCGTCCCATTCTGGCGCGTGAAAAATCTTGTAGATCACCATAGTTCGGGTGTGCCGCCCGAAATGATGGCCGTCAAGCGGTTGCTCGTGGGTCAGCCGAAGCGAGCTTGAAGGCCACTGAAGGTGGCTGCGGTTTTTGACTGTGCGCCGTCACCCTTTGTGGTTTCTTCTTCTCGATGCGGTAGCGTTTCCGATGTCCGTAGGACGAGGGGGCTCGGCGCATTTGGGGTGTTACGCTTAGGTGCGCGGAGTTCTTGGCTGGTAGGCATTTGCTCGGCCTCATTGCTAGGCTCTTCTTTGGTGTAGCCTAGCCTCAAAAGCGGCTAAAATTTGGCAGGCTTTTGGTTGCACCTGGGCCAATTGGTCAAAAGCGTCACAAATTTTCCACAGTTGAGCGCATTAACACGGATCGTCTTCTTGGGTTGACGGTGTATCTGCGTCCGGATCGGGTCGGGTGCCGCCAAACATATGCCAAAGATCCACTGTCGACCGCTGGCCAAGATGCTCAAAGTTTGCTGCCAACCAGGCCTGGGCCGTTTCTCGCCCAGCGTCGCGCAACCGTTTCAGGAACGCCCATTCTACGTTGAGCTTTGAGGCAGCACCGAGGGGTGCCAGTGCACCTGTGTTCTCGATGATATGCACCCGCTGGGTCTGGTAGTTTCCCGCGCTCAGCGTGCCCTGGTCGATCAGGCGTGCCACAAATTCCAACGCTCGAAGATCTTTCAATAACGAGGCATTGAAGCTGATCTCATTTATGCGGTCTAGGATGTCATGGGCGGTTTTTGGTGTTCCGGGCCGTTCGACCGGATTGATCTGCACGACCACGATGTCGTTGCACCCACGCCCGTCATAAAGGGGGAAAAGCGCTGGATTTCCCATGTAGCCACCGTCCCAATAAGGAACCCCGTCAATTTCTACCGCTTGAAAAAGCGAGGGCAAACAGGCCGATGCCAAAACCATCTGGGCGGTTAACTCCCGTTGGCCAAAGACCTTAACTTTGCCGGTCTCTACGTTGGTGGCCGAGATATAAAGCGCAGTTGTGGAGCATTCGCGGACCCGCTCAAAATCAATCAGCCGTTCTAGGATTGGGGCGAGCGGGTTCAAGCCAAGTGGGTTGAGTTGGTAGGGAGAAAACATACGCGTGATCGTGTCAAAGGCAGCATAACCTGGCGACCAAGCTAGGCTCCAGTTACCTATAGCCTGGTCCCATGGTGTGCGCTGAACCGGGCTCATGCGCCCCGCTGCGGCTACCGCGCGCCAAAAGCGGTGAAGCTTTTCGCGCGCGCTGTCGGTGCCGCCTTCTGCCATGCCGTCCGCGAAGGCCACGGCATTCATAGCACCGGCGCTTGTTCCCGATAGGGCGGGCACCCTGACGCGTCCATCCTCCAAGAGCGCGTCAAGCACACCCCACGTGAATGCTCCGTGCGCCCCGCCCCCCTGTAGTGCCAGGTTCACCGGTTTTTGCGCCATGCAGCTTCCTTTCGCGGATTGAACAGGCCAAGCCTGCCCCGAGGCCGCTGCAAAATCCATAGGTCTTGGCTTTGGCGCAGGGGCCCGAGTGCAAGTGTCTAGACGAAGTCGTCTTCGAGCCCCGGCGCGTAATCCACTGAAGGCGGTGCGCGGCGCGGCTCCTGCCGTCGCTTGTAGTCGTAATAACGCAAACCTGATTCTTCTGATTTGCAGACCACTAGGCAAGCGTAGCGAAGATTTTCCCCTTCGCAGACTTCCACCGCGCCAGGTAGGTTCGGCGTGTCTGCGGTCAGCGCGAAACCCCCTGACCAGTGCCGTATAATAGGATACGTTTTTCCCCCAACACGCACTGTCATCTCACGCTTTTCCCTGCGGGAAACAGCAATCACATCGGCAGAGACATGGTTGTCCATCGCCTTACACCCCAGTTAACGCTCCCCGTGTGGCTTAGAGAAACTCTCCCGCTTCGTGGGTCAACTGATTCGCGCTCAACGCAGTGTTTCCAGCCTAGGTGTTGTTTGGTTCCACGAGGTTTACGCCTTTGACGGGACGCAAGACATGGGGCCTTTCTGGGTCGTAGAGCGCGCTGTCTTTGAAGTCTTCGTGCACCCCGAGGGCGGGTCCCACCAGGATCAGCGCCGTGCGCGTGATCTTTTCCGCCCGCACTTTGGGGCGGATATCGGCGAGTGTCCCGCGCAACAATATTTGGTCAGGCCAGCCCACCCGGTAGGCGACCACAACAGGGCAGTCCGCCCCGTAATGCGGGGTTAGTACGCGCTCAATCTCGCCCATATTGCGAACGGCAAGATGGATCGCCAGGGTTGTGCCTGTGCGCGCAAAGTTATCAAGGGTTTCGCCCGCAGGCATGGACGTAGATTTCATAGACATGCGCGTCAAAACTATGGACTGCGCGATCTCTGGCACGGTGAGTTCTTGGCCAAGCTCGGCCGCAGCGGCGGCGTAGGCGGGCACACCGGGAATTATTTCGTAGGGAATTTCATCCGCCCTCAGGCGCCGGATTTGTTCTGCGATGGCGCCATAGAGCGACGGGTCACCGGAATGGACCCGGGCCACGTCTTGGCCAGCCCGATGGGCAGTGCGGATTTCGGTGTGGGTCTGGTCCAGCGTCATGGCGGCGGTATCAAGCACGCGCGCCCCATCAGGCGCTCCGGCTACAACCGCTTCGGGCACCAACGATCCGGCGTAAAGGCAGACCGGACACGCAGCAATGCGGCGTTGGGCTTTGACTGTGATCAGGTCTGGGTCGCCGGGACCGGCGCCGATGAAATAGACGGTCATAGGAACGTACCTTTTTATACGGTGTCTGGTTGCCTTTTGATCACGAGGCAAGATCTCCATCGATTTTGCGAGCATATCCCCGGGGAGTATAAATTTTCGGCCCCTCGCCCAGCTCTGCCACCCGGGACTGTGCTGACCCGACAATTACTGTTGTCAGCATATCAACCTCATCGACGTCCAGGTCGGCCAGGGTGCGCAGGCGCAGCCTTTCCTCTGGACGACCCAGGGACGCAGCCAAAAGCACTGGCGTATCCGCTGGACGGTGCAACAGCAGCATATCGCGGGCCTCAGCCAAAAGTGTGCGCCGCCGTTTTGAAACGGGATTGTAAAAGGCCACCACAAAATCGCCCTCGGCGGCGGCGCGGATGCGGCGCACAATATCGTCGCGTGGGGTGAGCAGATCTGACAGCGATATGGCGCAAAAATCATGGCCTAGAGGGGCGCCAGAACGGGCTGCGGCGGCCTGTAGCGCCGACACGCCCGGTGCCGTGCGCACTGCTACCCGGCGGGCGGCGTCGCTAACCCCGCCCGTGTCGCGTGCGCGGTCAAGCAGTTCATAAACTAGCGCGCCCATGGCATAGATGCCGCTGTCACCCGAGCAGATCAGCGCCACATTGCGCCCGCGCCCGGCCTCCTCCAAGGCGAAACGACATCGATCTTCTTCTCCGCCGAGGGGGAAGTCATGGCGCGGTTTTCCGGCAGCGATAGGGCCCAGTAGGTCAATATAAAGCCCGTAGCCCACTAGTTCGTCTGCTTCCGCCACAAAGCGCGACGCTTCTGGCGTGCGCCAGTCGCTTCTTCCGGGTCCGATGCCCACAAGCGAAAGAACGCCTCGGGGTCGACCGGCGGGGTCAGCAATGGGCGTTGGTGCCCGGGCTATGGCGCAGGTGGTCGTGGGGGATTTGACCTTGGGAACGACAAGCACCGCGTCTGATCCTGCTGCGGCAAGCGCCGCCGCCTCTGCGACGGAGTGGGTCCCGACCTCAGCAAAGACAACTTCGGATGGGTTCGCCACCCGGGCGGTTAACGCATCAAGCTCCTCCGGCGTGAAAAGTCGCAGGGGAACACCCAAATGCCCCGCTGCCGCAAGTATTGCCGGTTCATCGGCCTTAAGTGCCACGGTGGCCACCGCGGCCAACGCCTCAGGGGCGACGTTTGCCTGCTGAAGGACACTGTCAATCATCTGTGCCATCGCATCCGGGTCGGCACCCCGTGCGCAGCCGAGCCCCAACACATGGCGTTGGGGGTGGTACACCAGGCGGTCGGCGGCGGGCACTGTTGGCCGCTCCGTCGTTAAAAGTGTCACCGCAGCGTTTGGATTTTCTGGCAAATCCCATGGCGCCGGAGCATCCCCATCCACAATAGAATTCACGCCGCCGCGAAGTGCTCTCGCCAGGGCCTCGCTGCCGGCGTCTTTTGCCAAGCGATATCCTGCGGGTGGCTCATCCAGCGCCGCGCCGAGCGCCAGGTCACCGGCGGTGGTAACCGCGGCCTCTACACCCAGGGACTGGGCAATGGTGCGCGCCAACCGGTTTGCCCCCCGGTGCCCCCCCAAAAGCGGGATTATCGTGCTTCCAGTATCGGGGATTGCAATAACCGGCGGCTCAATGCGTTTATCGCTGAGCAGCGGTGCCACGGCGCGGATCAGAATGCCCGCCGCACACACGCCCACGATCCCGTGCCCCGCGGCAAAAAGATCGCGCGCATGGGTCAGCGCGTTGGCGAATACGACGTCGCCCGGTTCCACCCGGTCCGCCCGGGTGTGGAGCGGCGCTTTAAGGGCAGCGGCCACCGCCGCCGCCGTTTCGCGCCCATGGGGGCTTAGGCACAGCACCACCGGCGGCGCCATGGGCAAAGTCACAGTCTGTGTCAAAGGCGCACTCTCCGTCGGGGGTATCAGAGCCACGGATCAGTCCCCCGCGTCACAAGAATCATCGAGAAATAGGGCGCCTGCACTGGGGCCTCGGCCAGCGCCATATGGCGTCCGTTTGGCAGTGTGGCCCGCTCCACATAGGTAGCGCGGGGGGTCAGGCCCAGGCGGTCCAACACACGCCGGATCTTGGGCAGGTGTCGCCCGACTTTCATAATCGCGACCGATGCCGCCTGGGCGATGCGCGCGGTCATGGCTTCCTCTTCCATGGGGCCCGGGATGATGGTCAGGACCTCGTTGCGGGCAGAGAGCGGCGTCCCGGTGACAGCGGCGCAGGCCGTTACCGAGGTCACCCCTGGTACAACACAGGTCGCGTGGCGGGCACTCAGACGCGAGAAGATGTACATGAAAGAACCATAGAAAAAGGGGTCGCCCTCGCACAGCACGGCCACATCGCGACCGGCGTTCAGGTGCCCGGCGATGGCAGCCGCACCTGCGTTATAAGCCGCTTGGGCCGGGGCGCGAGCGGTAGACATGGGGATACGGATCGGCAGTTCGGCGCGGCCCGAGGGGATCAGGTCCTGGGCAATGGCGCGCGCGAAGCTCGCCCCGTTTTCCAGCGTGGGGTAGGCGATCACCGGCGTCCGAGCGATGATCCGCGCCGCGCGCAGGGTAATCAGGTCCGGGTCCCCAGGGCCAAGCCCCAACCCGTAAAGTGTACCGGCGGCGGTCATCGTTTCAAATGGCTCCATTGGGTGACGGGCATTTGCGGGCGCCAGCCCAAGCGGGGGCCGACAGGTTCGGCCCGGGTGATCTGGAGGCGGCAAAGCTCCCCCCCCATGCGTGCGTGTAGCGACAAAAGAAGCGCCTCGCTTTCCAGGGTGACCGCGTTGCATACCAGGCGGCCGAGTGGTTTCAAGGCAGCCCAAGCGGCGTCCACCGCGTCGCCGCTCAACCCGCCACCGATAAAGACGGCATCCGGGGCGGGTAGCCCTGCAAGCACTTCGGGGGCTTTACCTTCGATCAGGCGCAGTCCCGGGGTGCCCAGGGCGGTTGCGTTGGCAGCGGCAAGGGCCCTGCGGTCGGCACGGGGCTCTATCCCTAGGGCACGGGCGTCGCGGGCGGCGCGCAACCATTCCACGGCCACCGACCCGCAACCGCATCCGATGTCCCACAAAAGCGCGCCGCGAAAGGGCATCAGGCGGGCCAGTGTGACTGCGCGGACCTCTTGCTTGGTCATGGTGCCGTCGCTTTGGAAGGCGCTGTCGGGCAGCCCAGCTACCCGCGGCAAGATCGCCGCGCCCTGGTCGGCCACGCATTCCACCGCGAGCGTGTTGAAGTCGGGCACCCCGTGGGACCAGTCCCGCGCCACCCCGTCAAAGCGCGCCTCTCGCGTGCTTCCCATGGCCGCAAGCACTGTCATAGGCGATCCGCCAAAGCCGCGTTCTGTTAAGAATGCGGCGATCTGGGCGGGGGTGTCCGCCCCAGTGGTCAGGATCAAAAGCCGCTGCCCCGGTGCGATGAAGGGGATCATCTGCTCCACCGGGCGCCCGTGCACGGTCAGCGTTTCGGTGTCCGCCATGGACCATCCCAGGCGCGCGGCGGCCAGTTGAAAAGCAGAAAGCTGTGGGTGGTAGACGATTTCCGACGCGGCGATTGCCCGCCCGATACGGGCGCCGACCGAATACCAAAGCGGGTCCCCGGTGGCGAGCACGACCACCCGCTGGCCGCGCAAGGCCTTAAGGTCGCTGATCAGCGCGTCAAAGGGCGACGGCCAGGCCAGGCGCCGGGCGCTCACGCTGTCCGAAAGCGTGTGGTGGCGGTCACCGCCGACGATGACCTCGGCCGCCTCTACCGCCGCCCGGGTCGCAGGCGCGAGCCCGTCGAGCCCGTCCTCGCCGATGCCCACGATATGGAGCCAGGGCGTCATATCAGAGGGTCCCCGGGCAGCCCCGCCGCCAGCGCATTCACCGCCGCTGAGGCCATGGCCGATCCGCCGCGGCGCCCCCGCAGGGTGACAAATTCGCAGCCCCGGGGCCGCGCGGCCAGTTCTGCCTTGGACTCCGCGGCCCCCACAAAGCCTACGGGAAAGCCCAAGATCACCGCGGGCTTCCGGGCATCGTCGTCCAGCCGTTCAAGCAGATGGAAAAGCGCCGTCGGCGCGTTGCCGATTGCCACCACCGCCCCGGCGAGATCGGGGGCCCAAAGCTCTGTCGCGGCGGCGGACCGGGTGGTGCCCAAAAGCCCAGCCAGGGGCGCCGTGCGGTTGTCGTCTAGGGTGCAAATCACCCGGTTCTGGGCGGGAAGGCTGCGGCGGATGATGCCCGAGGCCACCATTTGGCAGTCGCACAGGATGGGCGCCCCGCGGGCCAACGCCCGGGCCCCCGCGACGCCCGCCTCGGACGAAAACGCCACGCGGTCGGCCACGT
>JBCCMR010000145.1:0-7952 GCA_039026255.1 Pseudomonadota bacterium | reverse complement strand
TGGCCTGGGCGGTGGCCAAAAGCGCCCGTTCCCGGTCCCGGGCGCTGAGCGCCTGGTCGGCCAGGAACCCGGCCTCCGCCTCCGCGGCCTGGGCCGCGGCGAGCTTGGTGAGCGTCTCTTCCGCCTGGCGCCGCTGTTCTTCGAGCGCCAGCGTCATCGCAGTCAGTTCCGCCTCGGCCTCCGAGAGCCGCGTCCGCAGCGCCGCCGCCGCGGCGGCCTCGGCCAGTTGCGCCTTTTCAGCGTCGGTCAGCCCGGCCACCATCGCGTCAAGCCGCGACCGCAATTCCGCCTCTGTCAGGCCACGCTCGCGCAGGCGCTCTTCGGCGTCGCTTAAGGCCGCGCGCGCCGTGGCCAGATCGGCACGCAGGGTGGCCAAGTCCCGGTCCGCCTGTCGCAACCGGGCCGTGAGGTCGGCCACGCCGGTCTCTTGCGTGCTGGCGGCGGCCTCGAGGTCCACAATCCGCGCGAGCGCGGCGTTAAGCTTTTGCGCGGTGTCGGCGGCGTCGTTTTGGGCCGCGCTCAGCCCCGTTTCGGCGTCGCCCAGCCGCGCCCGCAGGGCGTCTGCGGTGGCCCGGGCGGCGGCCAGGTTCGCCTCAGTTCGCGCCAAGGCAGCCTCGGCGGCCTCGGCCCTGGCAGTCTGCGCTTGAGCGGCGTCCTGGACCGCGGCTAGCTCGCTTTGCGTGACCGCAAGCGCTGCCTCAACCTGGGCAAGCTCGGCCTGGGTGCCCGTGGTGACTTCGCCCTGGGCGGCCAATTCGCCGCGCAGCTCAATGGCTTGCGCCCGCAGATCCGCGGCCTCTTCCCGGGCAAGGAGAAGCGCCGACTGCGTTGCCTCTTGGGCCGCGCGCGCCTGGGCCAGAGCGGTTTCGCGCGCTGCCAAAGTTCGGATCAGGCTATCGGTCCGGGCCTGGGCCGCGGCCAAATCTGCGCGCAGGACCTCCGCCTCGGCGGCGAGCCCTTCGAGATCGGCGCGCCGCCGGGTCAGGTCCCCGTCAAGCGTCTGCGCCCGGGCCAGCGCCTCAGTCAGGGCGGCCCGGGTTGCGTCGTATTCCCCCTGGAGCGCAGTCAGGGCCTGGGTCAGCGACGCGCGGTCCGCCTCCGCCTGGGCCAGGGCCTCCCGCGTGGTGGCCAGGTCTGCGGCCTGGTCACGGCCGGTGTTGCGCGCCCCGGCCAGGGCGCTTTGCGACGTGCCCAGCCGGGTGAGCGCGCTCAGAAGGCTGTCTTCGGTATCCGCCAATTCGCCCCGAGTGGCCGCGAGCGCGGTCAGCGCATCCGAAAGCGACACCTCCGTGCGGTCGACCTGGGTGCGCAGGTCCGCCACCAGCGCCTCAAGCGCCTCGCGCCGGGCCGCCGCCAGGCGCGCCGCCTCCGCACCGGCGTCGATTTCGTCCCTGGCCTGGGCCAAAGCCAGTTGCAACGCCTCTTTTTCCGATATCTCCCGCAGGTTTGCTGCCTCAAGCGCCGATTTGTCTGCCAAAAGCCGGTCGCGCTCGGCGCTCAGGGCCTCGGCATCGGCTTCAAGCGACGCGCGCGCCTCCGCCAGACGGTCCCGTTCCGTGCTGAGCGTCGCGGCCGTCGTCTCAAGGGTCGCGATGCGGGCATCGCGGATTTCGATCCCTGCGCCCAGATCCGCATTGCGCGTCAAAAGCGCCGCCACCTGGGCCTCAAAATCCGCCGCCTGGGCCTCCAGCCCCGCCACCCGATCCCGGAACGCGGCGATGCGCGCGGCCTGGGCATCGGTGCGATCTTGCAGCCCGGCAATCTGGGTCGCCTGGTCGGCGCTTTGCCCGCGCAACCCTTCGATCAGGGCGTTCTGGCGGTCGACTTCGGTGCGCGCGGCTTCAAGAGTTGTCGTCAGCGCCGCCACATTGCTTTGCAGGCCCGCAGACCGTTCCCGTTCGAGCCCAAGCGCCTGGCTCAGCCCGGCAATTTCGGCCGTCAGCGCGTTCAGCTCTTCGTCTTGGCCACTGATCGTTTCGCGCAGGACAAACTGCACGACCATAAAGATCGTCAGCACAAACATCAGCACAAGAAGAAGCGCCGTCATGGCGTCCACAAAGCCTGGCCAAATATTAGCGGAAAACCGGGCGGCGGCGCGGCGGGCAATGGCCATCGGTCAGCGCCCCTCGTCCGTGTCGATGGCGCGCCGTAGGGTGGAGGTCAGCCCGAGCAGGTCCGAGCGCAGTTCGCCCACCACATCCTGGCGCCCGCTGGTCATCTCTTCGAGAATGCGCACCAGCGCGGTGTCGATGTTGCGCAGGCGCATCTTGGCCTCGGTATCCCAGACGGCGTCACGGTCGTCGGGCGGCGCCATCTGCCCGGGCAGGGCGCGCACGGCTTCAACGAGCTTGTCCTGGCCGTATGCGATCTGCTCCGCCAGGCGCCCGTCGCCCCCCTGCCCCTGGCTGACCGCGTCGGCCAGCCGTTCCACCACGGCCGACAGTTTTTCCACCCGAGCATCCGTATCGGTGACCTTTTCCTGGCTCAGGCGGATCATCTCCTGGAGCGTGTCCATCTGGTAGGTGCTGTGCTCCAAAAGGTCCGCCATGGCGAAGTTCTCGACCCCGCCCAGGTCCCCATCGCCCGATGCCACGCCGATGCGGGTAATGGACGAAAGCCATTCCTCAAGCTCCCGGTAAAACCGGTTCTGCCCCCGCCCGGACAAAAGGTCCAAGAGCCCCACCACTAGCGATCCGGCAAGCCCCAAAAGCGACGACCCAAAGGCGGTACCCATGCCGCCGAGTTGTCTTTCGAGCCCGCTCATAAGGTTGTCAAAGACGTCAATCGACTGCCCATCCTCTTGGGGCGCCAAGGACCGGATGGTGTCGACCACCGCCGGAACCGTGGTGGCAAGGCCAAAGAAAGTACCTAAAAGACCAAGGAAAATCAAAAGGTTAATCACATAGCGGGTGATTTCGCGGCCTTCATCAAGGCGCAGCGCAACCGAGTCGAGAATGGAGGCAGTAGAAGACGAAGTCAGCGAAAACCGCGCCGCACGCTTGCGCAGGAGCGCCGAGAGAGACGCCAGAAGCCCCGGAGGCTCCACAAACTCATGCCCGGGACGGTCAAGCGCGAAGCCTTCGATCCAACTGACAGAACTGACCAGCGTGAAAACCTGCCAAAAACATGCGATAATCCCAAAGACCAAAACCAACCCGATAAAGCCGTTGAGCCATACATTGGCCATAAAAATCGGCAACAGGCTTTCCCAGGCCAGAACTGCGCCGATACCGCTGACAATCGTGAAAACCAGCATCATCAGGATCTGGCGCACGGGCTGCGTGAACTGCGGATCGCTCTTGCGGTCTGACAATGTCATAAGCTGTTGATCTCGAATGCTGCCTCGGGACGCAGTCTACCCGCGCCGAAGTCGGTTGCCAAACGGTAAACGGGTGCATTTGGGCCGCCAAATCGTTGTAAATCGCGCCTCAAGCGGCCAAGTAAAGGGTAAGAAGAGAAAATTTCAGGAGGCTCAGTTGGAAGAATTTGCAGGCATCGAAACGCTTGGCGTGACCGCGATCGCGGTCTTTGTATTCGGCATCATTCTTTTGTGGATGATGGTGAAATCCGTGCCCCAGGGGGAGGAATGGACTGTCGAGCGTTTTGGCCGCTACACGCGCACGCTTGACCCCGGGCTGCGGTTTCTGATCCCGGTTATGGACAAGGTCGGCGCCCGCATCAACATGATGGAGACGGTGCTCGACATCGACAGCCAAGAGGTCATCACCCGCGACAACGCTATGGTCGTGACCGACGCGGTGACTTTCTACCAGGTGGTGAACGCGGCCCAGGCCGCCTACGAGGTGCGCGATCTGCACCGGGCGCTGTCGAACCTGACGCAGACCAACATCCGGTCGGTGATCGGGTCTATGGACCTGGACGAAAGCCTGTCGAACCGCGATGTGATCAACGCCAAGCTATTGTCCGTCATCGACGAGGCCGCACACCCCTGGGGCGTGAAGGTCACCCGGGTTGAGATCAAGGACCTGGCCCCACCACCCGACATTTCAGAGGCGATGGCCCGCCAAATGAAAGCGGAGCGCGACAAGCGCGCGGAAATCCTCCAGGCCGAAGGGCAAAAGCAGGCGGCAATCCTGAAGGCCGAAGGGGAACGGGAGAGCCAAATACGCGAAGCCGAAGGCCGCAAAGAGGCTGCCTTCCTGGATGCAGAGGCCCGCGAACGGGAAGCCCAGGCCGAAGCGAAGGCGACCCAAATGGTGTCCCAGGCGATTGCCGCCGGAGACGTGCAAGCGGTCAACTACTTCGTGGCCCAGCAGTACACCCAGGCCTTGCGCGATGTGGCCTCGGCGCCGAACTCCAAAACGGTGATGATCCCGCTCGAAGCAGCGTCGCTCGTGGGGTCCATCGGCGGCATCGCCGACATCGCCAAAGCCGTCACGCGGGAGTAAGCCATGGACCTTCTTGCGGTTCTCGAAGGGATCAGCCCCTGGTGGTGGGTGGCGCTGGCCTTTGCGCTCGGCGCGGCCGAACTGGCCACGGGCACCTATGTGCTGATCTGGGTGGCGCTGGCGGCGTTTCAGATGGCTGGGCTTTTGTGGTTCTTTCCGGGGCTGTCAGGCGCAGCGCAACTGGTGATCTTTGCGGTGGTGGCTGTGGGGCTGACCTTTGCGGGGCGCGCGTTTTTGCGAAGCTACGGGGACGGGGCGCCGGTGCACAGCACGCTTAACAACCGCGGCGCGCATCTGGTCGGCGGCACCGCCCGCGTGCTAGACTTCCAAGGCGGTAGCGGCGCGGTCGAGGTCGAGGGCATGCGCTGGCGCGCCACCTGGCCCACGGGCCAAGAGGCAGAGCCTGGCGCCAAGGTGCGCATCACCGCCGCCCAGGGGATGCAGTTGACGGTCACAAACCTCTAGCACAGCGCGGCCTAAGCGATCTGCGCCGCTAGGGCCGCAACGCACACCTCTGGGTGGGTGACCATTACCGTGTGCGGCCCCTGAACCGTGGCGCAGGCAAATCGATTATCGGCGGCCGCCCGCGCGGCCATGCGATCAAAAAGCGCGTTGGGATTGCCCGCGCAACGCAGGTACGCGCGGTGCGCCGAGTGGACGTCTGGATCACCGGCAACGGGGGTTAGGAACGCCCCAGGATCCATAGGCCGCAAGAGCGGTGCCGCCCGCGCCGCATCCGCGCCGCGCAAACCCCAAAGTTGAGCCCAATCCCCCCGTGGGCGCACAGGCACAGGGGCGCCCTGGGCTTGCAAGGCCCGCCAGGTGTCGCCGACGTCCACGGGGACAAAATCCGCCAGCGCCTCGCCCCCGCGGGGGAGAAGTGCGTCCAGATAGATCGCCGCCGCGATGTGCCCGGCGCCATCCAATGCCAGCAGTTGGGACAGCACACAGCCGCCGTAGGAATGCCCCACCGCGGTCACCCCCGGCGCCAGTTGGGCCAGCGCCTCGGCCGCCTGGAGCCCGTGATCGCCAAGGGCGCCACCCACAAAGTCCGGCACCGTCACCCGGTGGCCTCGGGCCCGCAGGTCCGCCGCCAATGCGTCCCAAACCCAGGCCCCCTGCCAGGCCCCGTGGATGAGCAAGATATCCGCCATGGCGCCGACCCTGGCAGGGGCGCGGGTCCGGGGCAAGCGACACCTTCCGCCCGGACCCGGACCGCGCTAGGGATAGGCCCATGGCAGAGTTGTCGGACATCCTTGTGGTATCGCTCGAACAGGCGGTGGCGGCGCCTTATGCCGCCGGTCGCCTGGCGGACGCCGGAGCCCGGGTGATCAAGGTCGAACGGCCCGGCGGCGACTTCGCGCGGGGCTACGACGGTTTTGTCCACGGGCAGTCCGCCTATTTCGTGTGGCTCAACCGCGGCAAAGAAAGCGTGTGCCTAGACCTTAAAGCCCCGGACCACATGGATATTTTCCGCCGCATGGTGGCCCGGGCGGACGTCTTTATCCAAAATCTGGCGCCGGGCAAGCTTGCGGCCCTGGGGATGCCCGATCCGCGGACGGAAAACCCCGGGCTGATCGCCTGCTCTATCTCGGGATACGGATCAACAGGGCCGGCGGCCGGGCAAAAGGCCTATGACCTCCTTATCCAGGCGGAAACGGGGCTTTCGGCCATTACCGGTTCGGGCCACGGACCGGCCCGGGTGGGCGTGTCGGTCTGCGATATTGCAGCGGGCATGACCGCATTCCAGGCGATCCTTTTGGCGCTGATCCACCGGGCAAAGACCGGCGAAGGGCGCAGCATCGAGGTATCGCTCTTTCATGCCATGGCCGACTGGATGAACGTGCCCTACCTGCAGCACCGTTACGGGGGCCACACGCCCCAGGCCATCGGCATGGCACATCCCACGATCGCGCCCTACGGGCTGTTTACCTGCGCGGACGGCAAAGGCGTGCTGATGTCGGCCCAAAACGACGGGGAATGGTCGCGCCTATGCGTTCACCTCCTGGAAGACCCCGGGCTAGCCAAGCGGCCCGGGTGGGCGACCGCAAGCGAGCGGCTTGCAAATCGGGACACGGTGGACGGCCTTGTGGGCGCAGCCTTCGCCCGGTTGACCCAGGATGCGGCGGTGGCGCTTTTGCAGCGGGCGGACATTCCCTACGGCCGTCTCACCGGGGTCAAGGATGTGGGCGCCCACCCTCAGCAGCGGCTGATCCAGGTGGCCACGTCCACTGGCGAGGTGGAGCTTTTTGCCCCCGGCCATGTCATCGCCGAGGAGACCCGCGCCTACGGCCCCGTGCCCAATCTGGATGAACACGGGGCCGCAATCCGCGCAGAATTCGATCAGCCGTGATCGTGGTCGTGGAGCGGCGGATCATACCATTCGCCGAACCGCACCTCGGAAGCGTCGCCCACAAGCGCAGCAAACTCCTTGGGGTCCTGGGTGCCTTCGCCCCGTCCGCGGTAGTGGTAGGGGATCACAACGCCTGGGCGGAATTCCCGCACCGCATCCGCTGCCTGGTCCACACCCATGGTAAAGGGCAGGTTCATGCATAAAAATGCCAGGTCGATGTTTTGGAGCGCGCGCATCTCGGGGATATCTTCGGTGTCCCCTGAGATGTAGACCCGGTAGGCCCCCATAGTCAGCACATAGCCGTTGTCGCGCCCGGGCGGGTGAAACTGCATGCGCCCTTCGGTTGTATTGTGGGCCGGGATCGCATCTATTCCAATGTCCAAAGCCGCGCCGCTGTCGCCGTTGGCCAAGACCGTGGTGCCCGGCTTCAGCGTCTCGGGCATCAGTTCCATCACCCGCGGGTTGACCACCATGGGCGCGTCACCGCGCACCGCGGCGATCGTTTCGGCGTTGTAATGGTCACCGTGTTCGTGGGTCACCAGCACCAGATCAGGTGCAGGTTTGCCCGCATAGGCGTCGGAGGCGCCAACCGGGTCGATGTAGAGCACGCCGCGCGGCGTCTCCATGACCACAGACGCGTGGGACACCGGGTGCACTTTCACCAGGCCGCTGGCGGTATCAAAGGCCAGGTCAGTGCCGTGGCCTGCGCCGCGGGCCATCATAGGCGCCACGGTCACGCCCGCCACGGTGGCGGCCCCCGAGGCAAGGAAGGATCGTCGGGAAAGTCGCATGGGTTGCTCCGGTACAAGGGATGTGTCGGGTTCACCGACAGCTAGCGCCGGGGCAGCGCGCTTCAATCGCGTATGCGTAGGACTGACACTGACACCCGCGCCTAGGGGCCAGGCGCGTCGCCCGTGCCTAAAACTTGCGCCCTACTGGTTGCGTTCGCGGAAAATTTCCAAGTGCCGGGTGACAATTTCGTCGTAGCGCGCGCTGCGTTTCAGCTTGGCCAGCCCCGCGTTGAACCGGTAGAGGTTTGTTGTCCCCCGCCAGTGTCGTTTGGAGATTATGACGTGGAGGCTTTGACTCGACACCGGGCGGGTCAGCGGCTCCACCCGATTTTGCAGGCCAAGCGCCATAATTTTTCCAGTTCCCAAGAATTAGTTGAACGTGACCGCGTCCACTTCACC
>JBCCMR010000144.1:0-7994 GCA_039026255.1 Pseudomonadota bacterium | reverse complement strand
CGCTGAAATCCGTATGCAAGCGCTGGACGACGCGCAGCTATCGCCCCTACCCGCCTAGGGCTAACCAGGTTCCGTCATACGCGCGGTAGGTCGAGGCTGCGCGCGGTTGTCCCAGGCCGCCCGTCGCACAGCATGGTGAGGCGCATGGTTGCCGGCCGCGAGTTTGAAGAATACGCGGAACGCAACGGCGATATCTATCAAATGTTAACTGGGCTAGGCTAGCAACGGATGCATGAGGCGGGGCGAGTTATTGCTCTTCGCACCATTGGGGTTGTTTCGGACGCGCCGTCATTCGCTTCTCGGTATGGTTTTGCTTTTAATGCTGCGGCGCAGCATTTATACTGACGATAGTGACACACGCATCTAGGACCAGTCTATGTTCACCGCAAACCAGCAGATGGCCATCGCCAAAGCCTGGCAAAACGCCGCCGTTCAGATCCTGGCGGCCCGGGCCGAAGTTGCTTCAGGCACTATCGCCGCAACAACCGAAATCTTGAGCGCGACCGTAGCAAACGCCACAGGGGCGAAACCCCAAGCTAAAGCACCGGCACCCGCCCCGAAAAAACGCGCCGCGCCAAAGCCCGCGACCGCCGCCAAAACGGCGCCTTCGCCGGCCCTAACGGCTGTAAAAGCCGACCCACCCGCGCCAGCTGCGAAAATTGTCAACGCGTCAAAGCCCGCCGCGGCAAAAAAGCCAAAGGCCAAAAAAACGGCACCTGAAAAGCCTAGGCCCACCCCTAAGGCACGTGCCAAGACACCGGAGCTGAAACCGGCTGAGACGCCCAACACGACGGAAGTCCAGGCCAAACAGTCCGCGAAACCAGCGGCAAAGGCCGCGACCAAACCTGCAAACAAGGCGAAGGCTGCCCAGAAAAAACCAACCATACCAACGGCAGAAAAGCCCACGGAAACGACCGATAAGCCTCGGCGTTTGACCGCTACGCCGCCGAAGTCTTAACTTCGCGCGCTTCTACCCAAAGCGCGGGATAGCGGCGCCAAAGCGTCAGCCCCCGCACCAGGAAGAACAGATTGAGTGCCGCCCATAGGCCATTATTACCCAGGGGCGGCACTAAAACTGCCGCTGCCAATAGGTAAACTGTGAAAGACTGTACCATCGTTTGGCGCATGTCACTGCCCCTGGTGGCACCGATGAAAACCCCATCGAAAAGAAACCCAAGCACCCCGCAAGCGGGTAGTAAGACCATCCACGGCAAGAAATCCCGTGCGGCGGCACGCACCTCGGGCGCGGTGGACATCCAATCAATGGCGACCGGCCCAACCAGTGCGATACAGACCACCAACGCTACGGTCAGCCCCGCCGACCAAATGCCGCAGGCCAACACCGCCCGGCTCAGGGCACCCCGGTTGCGCGCACCAAGCGCCTGACCCACCAATGCCTCCGCCGCGAAGGCAAACCCATCAAGCATATGGGATGCCACCATCAAGAATTGCAGGAGGATTTGATTCGCAGCGAGTGCGGCGTCCCCTTCGCCGGCGGCCAAAAAGAGGAACGATGTGATGGACGCCTGCAAAAGCAGCGATCGAATGAGAATATCGCGGTTAAGGTTTGCCATGGCACGCAGCGGCGCGCGGGCAAAAACGGCCCCCCAGTCTCTCCAATATCCACCTGTGAAACCGCCGCGGACCAACCATAGCCCAAGGCCGAGCCCGGCCATCTCGGCGATAACTGTGGCGATGGCCACGCCGGGAACGCCCCAGCCCAGCCCTGGCACAAACCATAGGTCGAGCGCGATATTGATGCCGTTCATCACCGCCTGAAGCACCAGCATCGCGCCCGCCCGTTCATGCGCCAGAAGCCAGCCCATAATCCCGTAAAGGGCAATAGCTGCAGGAGCGCTCCAGATGCGGATTGCGAGGTATTCGCGCGCCAGGATCTCAACCTCGGCGCTGGCGGGTGCCAGCCGAAAAGCGGCAGCGAAGATGCCTCCCTGCAGCGCGATGCAAAGCACCCCGCCCAGGGCCCCAATGGCAAGGGACCGGGTCAGCATGGCCGCGACCTCGCCGCGGTCGGCCCGGCCCAGCGCCTGGGCAGTCAGCCCAGCGGTTCCCATGCGCAAAAAGCCGAAAATCCAATAGATCGCCGATAAAATCACCGTGCCAATGCCCACGGCGCCGATGGGCGCTGCGCTCCCCAACTGGCCGACAACGCCTGTGTCCACGGCCCCCAAAAGCGGCACAGTTGCGTTGGCCAGCACCACGGGCACGGCGATGCGAAGGACGCGGCTGTGGGTTACATCTCCCCGTTGGGGTTCAGTCATCCGTCGGGAGCCGCGGCATCAAGAAATGCCCGGTTGCCTGGGCGTAAAGCCGCAAGCGATTGTCTTGCCAGGCCTCCACGTGGACACTGGCATAGCGGCGGCCGCTACGGTTAACCCGCGCCCGGGCGTAGCAATCCCGCGGCAGGCCCGACCGCAAGTAATCGACGGTGAAATCGATGGTCTTAGGCATCCGCATTAGTCCGCGGTCGGCAATTGCCGCAGGGTCCAGGTTTTCGACCTCCATGGCCGTCCATGCACGCTGCCAAGCCAGTTCGACCAGCGCCGACATCTCCAGAAAAGATGCGGTCACCCCACCGTGGATGGCTGGCAACACCGGGTTGCCAATTAAGCGCTCTTGGAAGTGCAACACGGCCGTCAGTTCGTCGCCGCGACGGTCGAAGACGACGCCCAGAAATCCCGCGTATGCGATTGCGCCCACAAGCGCCTCAAGCGCGCCATCGCGCCGTTCCTTGACCGCGCTTAGCGGTTCAGGCGCCATCATTCCTTGGGCCTACGGGCAAAAGTGAAGGCCCCTGTGGCTGTGGCTACGGGCTGATAGCGATCCACATCAAATGCGATGCCGCGCACAAAGGCGACCGTGCGGGTCACGTTATAGACCTTTGCCCAGGCGTTGATGCGTTCCCCCACCCGGGCCGGGCGCATGTAATCAATACGCAGATCAAGTGTCGCTGTGGGCTTAGTCCCCTCCGGGTGGAGCGACACCGCTAGCCCACCACAGGTATCCAAAAGAGCCGACACCGCCCCCCCGTGTACAACGCCGGTTTCCGGGTCGCCAATGATCGCCGGATCATAGGGCATGGACATTTCTGCCTCTGCCACTGCTGTGCCTTCAATCCGCATCCGAAGCGCGCCACAGAAAGGCAGCGCCTCAATAAACTGGCGAGAGATGCGGTCACGCTGGGCGGGCGTGTGTTCGGGCTTTAGCTCGTAACTTTGCATAACGGTTGCAGGATTAGGTCAGCGGTGCCCTGTCGCCAAGCCCTTTTGCGGCAAATGACGCCAACGTCACTCAACCGTTGAAACGTATTCACACGGGCTTTAGGGTGTACCAAGGGAACCTTGGGAGAGAACCATGACCGAGGAAAGACTCACGCTCAAAGAGATGTGCGCACGTTTCGATGTGACCCCACGTACGCTGCGGTACTACGAATACATCGAACTGATCGCTCCGGAAAAGGACGGGCGCACGCGGTACTATGGCGCCACGGAATTCGCCCGGATGACTTTAATCCTGCGGGGGCGCCGCTGGGGATTTAGCCTGGAAGAAATACGCCAATGGCTCGAAATGTATGATGAACATGGCGAAGCAGAACAATTGGAAGCCTGGGTAGAGGCAAGCGGAAAGCAACTTGAAGAATTGGAAAGCCGCCGCCAGCAGCTTGACGAAACTATACAGGACTTACGCGCCATGCGTGATCGCGTGAAGGCCAGCTTGGCGAAGTAGCTCACTGCCCAAACAGAGGCCGCTGCAAGAGACGGGCTAAGGTGACGCCACGACACCTCTAGATAAAAAAAAGTAACGCTGCGTTGTTTTACGTAAACGTAATGTTAGGCCGGTTGTAGTGCTGTATACCGATGTTCACATGTTCTCTCGCAAGACATTTGGGACATTACACAAACCTCTGAGGTAACTCATGACCGAAGACAGACTAACGATCCGCCAGATGTGCGATCTCTTCGACGTGACCCCGCGAACGCTGCGGTTTTATGAAGCCAAAGAACTTATCGCGCCCCAGCGGGTGGGGCAAAAACGGCTCTACGGCAAACGCAGCCAGGCGCGCCTGAAGCTGATCTTGCGTGGGAAACGCTTTGGCTTTTCGCTGGAAGAAATCCGTCAGCTCCTCGACCTCTATTATATGGGGGACCAACAGCGCACACAGTTTGAAAAGACGTACCTCCTGGGTCTTGAACGGCTCGAAGAGATGAAACGCCAGCGTGATGAGCTGGAGCAAACGATCGCCGAACTGGAAGACCAACTTGCCTGGGGCGCCAACCTGGTTGACGCCGCAAAGGCAACAGGAACCAACGAGGCCGCCTGAGAGGCGCGCCAACCAACGCATCACACCTAGGGAGAAACCGATGCCAAGCTATATCGCACCGACCAAGGACATGCGTTTTGTCCTGCACGAGCTTTTGCAGGTCGAAAACGCTCAGATACCCGGCTTCGACGAAATGAGCCCGGATTTCACGGGCGCTGTTCTTGAAGAGGCGGGCAAAATCACTTCCGAACTGCTCGCCCCGCTCAATGCCGTGGGCGACACCGAAGGCTGCCGTTTGGAAAACGGTGTGGTGCGGGTGCCCTCGGGCTTTAAAGATGCTTTCAACCAAGTACGCGAAGGCGGATGGCCTGGGCTTGACTGCGACCCCGAATACGGCGGCCAAGGCATGCCCTACACCCTCGGCACCGCGGTGGGCGAGATGTTCTCGGCCGCCAACCAGGCGTTCACCATGTACCAGGGCCTGACTCACGGGGCCTACTCGGCCATTCATGCCCACGGGTCCGACGACCAAAAGCAAAAATACTTGCCCAACATGGTGTCTTGCGAATGGACCGGCACCATGAACCTGACGGAACCGCACTGCGGCACCGACCTGGGGCTTATGCGCACCAAGGCCGTGCCCCAAGAAGACGGCACCTACAAAGTCAGCGGGCAAAAGATCTTTATCTCCGCCGGCGAACACGAAATGGCATCCAACATCATCCACCTGGTTCTGGCGAAAATCCCCGGCGGCCCAGACGGCATCAAAGGCGTGTCACTTTTCATCGTGCCGAAATTCATCGTCAACGACGACGGCTCCCTGGGTCAGCGAAACGGCGTCACCTGCGGCAAGATAGAAGAGAAGATGGGCATCCACGGCAACTCCACCTGCGTGATGAACTATGACGAAGCTACGGGCTACCTTCTGGGCGGGGAACACAAGGGCATGCGCGCCATGTTCACCATGATGAACGAAGCGCGCTTGGGCGTCGGCATGCAGGGCCTGGCCCAGGCCGAAGCCGCCTATCAGAACGCGGTGATCTACGCCAAAGACCGACTCCAGGGCCGCGATGTAACCGGCACCAAGAACCCGGACGGCCCCGCTGATCCGCTCATCGTGCATCCGGACATCCGCCGCAACCTGATGGACCAGAAGTCCTTTATCGAAGGGGCGCGGGCCTTCACCTATTGGGGCGCGATGATGATCGACGAAGCACATCGCACCAAAAGCTCAGACGCAGACGGGCTCATTTCGCTCCTGACGCCGGTGATCAAAGGCTTCCTGACGGACGTGGGCTACAACATGACCGTCCAGGCCCAACAGGTCTACGGCGGCCACGGCTACATCGAAGAATGGGGCATGTCTCAGTTCACCCGCGACGCCCGGATCGCTATGATCTACGAAGGCGCAAACGGGGTGCAGGCGCTTGACCTCGTGGGCCGCAAATTGGCCCAGGACGGCGGCAAACACGTCATGGCCTTCTTTGACCTGGTGAAAACCTTCATCGCCGAAAACAAAGACGACGAAGCCATGGCTGAGTTTGTGACCCCCCTCAAAGAGGCGTCAAAGGCACTGCAAGGGGCGGGCATGTTCTTTATGCAAAATGGCATGAAGAACCCCAACCACGCCCTGGCCGGTTCGACCGACTTTATGCATCTCTTCGGCCACGTGTGCCTGGGTTACATGTGGGCGCGGATGGCCAAGGTGGCGCTTGCTGCGCTCGACGGCAATGCCGACGACCCGAAATTCTACGAAAACAAGCTCGCCACAGCGCGCTACTATATGACCCGCCACCTGCCTGCCTGCGCCATGCACCTGGCGCGTATCCAATCCGGCGCAGAACCGGTCATGGCGCTCGAAGAAGCGGCCTTCTAAAAATCGAATAAGGGCGGCCCGCGGGCCGCCCTTTCCTTTGGGTAAGCTTGGAAAAAGGGGGCCGCATGACGGGACAGATATGCCAGCAAAGACGCCGGTTTCGTTGCGTCGCAGCGTCCCGGTGCACTGGCACCAGCGCCCGCTATATGCCAGCCTATGTGCGCCACCGGGGCGCGCAAGCGACCTGAAGCCCGCGCCGAACGCTGCGGGACATCAAATGGACAAAGGGAGATAGGCAATGGGTGTTGGAGAGCTGAAATCCGACTGGATGACCGAGGATCACCAGATGCTCGAAGAGATGACCACCAAGTTCATTATGGACGAATGGTCACCGCATTTCGAAAAATGGCGCAAACAGGGCGAAATGGACCGCGAAACCTGGCAGCAAGCCGGGGAGCTCGGTCTTCTTTGCCCTTCCGTACCTGAAGAATACGGCGGCGTGGGCGGTGATTTCGGCCACGAAGCGGTGATCCTGATGGCCGGCTCGCGCTGCAACCTGGCCTCCTGGGGCCACGGCATCCACTCGGGCATTGTTGCCCACTACATCCTGTCCTACGGCTCTGAAGAGCAGAAGAAGCGTTGGCTGCCCAAGATGGTCTCGGGCGAGCTTGTGGGCGCCCTCGCCATGAGCGAACCCTCCGGCGGCTCAGACGTGCAGCGGATCAAAACCCGCGCCATCCGTGACGGAAACAACTACAAGCTCACCGGCCAAAAGACTTTCATCACGAACGGCCAGCACGCCAATCTGATCGTGGTGGCGGCCAAGACCGATCCCAAAGAGGGGTCGAAAGGCACCTCGCTTGTGATCCTTGAAACCGACGGCGCCGAAGGATTCCAGCGTGGACGCAACCTCGACAAGGTGGGCATGAAAGCCGCCGACACGTCCGAACTTTTCTTTGACAACGTGGAAATCCCACCGGAGAACATCCTCGGTGGGGAAGAGGGCCGCGGCTTTTACCAGATGATGCAGCAGTTGCCCCAGGAACGGCTGATCATCGGCTGCGGCGCCGTGGGCGCCATGGAAGGCGGCGTGGCAACCACCATCGCCTACTGCAAAGAACGCGAAGCGTTTGGGCAGGCCATCATCAACTTCCAGAACACCCGCTTCAAACTGGTAGAATGCCAGACAAAAACCCAGGTCGCGCGCGCTTATCTGGACAAATGCATCGAAGCGCACCTGCGCGGCGAACTGACCGTGGAACAGGCGGCCATGGCCAAATACTGGCTCACCGACACCCAGGGCGAGGTGCTCGACGAATGCGTGCAGCTCCACGGGGGCTACGGCTTCATGGCCGAGTATGCCGTTGCGGAAATGTGGACAGACGCCCGCGTGCAGCGCATCTACGGCGGCACCAACGAGATCATGAAGGAACTCGCGGGTCGGTCGCTCTGACCCGGGACCTTTTGGACAGGCAGCACGGCATGGATTTTAAGTATTTGGACAGAGAAGAAGCCTGCGGGGGTCCGCCCCGCCACCGGACGACCGCGCGGGTCGACGGGGGGCAGGGCTTCTTCTTTGACGGTCATCAGCGCTGCCGCCTGTACCGAACCCAATGCCTCACCGGAACCTGGTTAAGGGAAGGTGAGCGCCCCGCTTCTTCTCTGGTCAAATACTCCACGGGGGTGCGGGGGTGTGAAACCCCCGCTCTGCCGCGGGCCACAGGGAGGAGCCTATGACCATCAAACTGCACTGCTTCGGCGAAAGCGGGCATTCCTACAAGGCGGCGCTGGCGCTTGAGCTGTCGGGGCTGGACTGGGAGCCGGTGTTTGTCGACTTTTTCGCGGGCGCGCACCGCAGCGACGACTACCGCGGTCTCAACGTGATGGCCGAGGCGCCGG
>JBCCMR010000143.1:0-8003 GCA_039026255.1 Pseudomonadota bacterium | reverse complement strand
GTCTACCTCCGCCCGATCGCGGGCACGGCCCGCTTCACCGATCCCTCGCCGCCGGACCCATCCGGCGACGCCGGGTCGGCGCCTTCCCGACGCCTAACGCCGCCGGCGCCTAATAGGTCATGTAAGAGCCATGGTTTTCGCGGAATTTCCAATCCTTGCGGAAGTTGTTCTTGGCGGTCTTGAGCACGGATTCGTAGATGTAGGGGTCGTCGATCATCTTCTGGAGATCATCTTTGTCTTTGTATTTGATCAGCGTTTTGCCGGCCCCTTTGACGAAATTCTTAACCACGGTTTTAGCGTTTGAGCCGATCTTCACGCTATCGAAAAGTTTCTCGATGAAACCCATGGCAAAGCTCTTGTCGATCATCTCGGTCAGGATGGCCTGAATAAAGCCGATATCCTTTTCGGTGAAATCCTTCTGGGCCACCTTGCATGAGCCGAAAATGTACTTTGCAATGATAACCGCGTCTTTGGCTTTGAGCACGATCTTCTTCGGTTTCTTGAGTGTTGCCACGGACCTATCCTAAGCTTGCTGTATCCGGTTCGGGGTCCAACATTCCCGATCAGAGCGGGTCCGTCAGCCCAGTAATTGAAATTTCACGAACATTTACTTGAAGCCACCGCGACTTGAGCCGCCCGGGGCCATGGCCTATCACCGGTGGTGTTCAACCATGGAGACACCTATGACCAGCCGTCCCACTTACGGGTTCGACACCCTGCAAATCCACGCCGGCAGCCGTCCTGACCCTGCCACCGGCGCCCGCCAGACGCCGATTTACCAGTCCACCGCCTACGTCTTCAAAGACGCCGACCACGCGGCGGCGCTTTTTAACCTCCAAGAGGTGGGCTTTATTTATTCGCGCTTAACCAATCCGACGGTGGCTGTGCTGCAAGAACGCATTGCCACGCTCGAAGGGGGCGTGGGCGCGGTCTGCTGCTCTTCAGGGCATGCGGCGCAGATCATGGCGCTTTTTCCACTGATGGGGCCCGGGCTCAATATCGTGGTGTCCACGCGGCTTTACGGAGGTACCGTTACGCAGTTCTCGCAGACGATCAAACGCTTCGGCTGGGAGGCGAAGTTCGTCGACCTCGACGACGAGGATGCGGTGAAAGCGGCCATCGACGACAACACCCGGGCGATTTTCTGCGAATCCATCGCAAACCCAGGCGGCTACGTCACTGACCTTCCGGCGATGGCGCGCATCGCGGACGCTGCAGGCCTCCCGCTGATCGTCGACAACACCAGCGCGTCGCCTTACCTGTGCCGCCCGATCGAACATGGCGCGACGCTGGTGGTGCATTCCACCACGAAGTTCATGACCGGTAACGGCACTGTCATGGGAGGTGTGGTAGTCGATTCGGGCCGCTTCGACTGGTCCCAGAACGATAAGTTCCCGTCGCTAAGCCAGCCCGAACCCGCCTACCACGGCATGAAATTCCACGAGACCTTCGGCGAGTTGGCCTTCACCTTCCACGGGATCGCCATCGGCCTGCGGGACCTGGGCATGACCATGAACCCCCAGGCGGCGCATTACACGCTTATGGGGCTTGAGACGCTGTCGCTGCGCATGGACCGCCACTTGGAGAACGCGCTTGCCGTGGCCCAGTGGCTCGAAAAGGACCCGCGGATCGACTACGTGACCTACGCCGGTCTGCCGAGCAGCCCCTACAAGGCGCGCGCGGATGTGATCACGCCCAAGGGCGCGGGCGCGCTCTTCACCTTTGCGGTCAAGGGCGGCTACGACGCCTGCGTGAAGCTTGTTGATTCGCTTGAGCTTTTCAGCCACGTGGCCAACCTGGGCGATACACGATCTCTGATCATCCACTCCGCTTCGACAACGCACCGCCAGCTCAGTGCCGAACAGCAAGAAGCTGCGGGCGCGGCGCCGAACGTGGTGCGGGTTTCAATCGGGGTCGAAGATGTAGACGACATCATCGCCGACCTGGACCAGGGTCTGGCAAAGGCTGTAGGCGGGCAGCCGAAGGCCGCCTAAGCCGGGGCAAACCCCCAGGAATAGGCCCGGCGCGCCGACCCGCGCCGGGCCTATCCGTGCCAGGGGTTCAGTCGTCGGTGGCTTTGTCGGCGATTGCGAAGACCAGGGTGATCGCGGCACTGACTGTTGTCTCCCCGGCCTGGATGGGCACCGCCACCGGCGACGCGCCTAATGCTGCGCGTTCTATGTCCGGGCGGCGTCCGGCACCGCCTTCGGTAATGCGCACAACCGGACCAAGGGTGATCCCCGCCGCGTCCGCGTAAAGCTCTGCCTTGGCGCGGGCGTCCGCCACTGCCGTTCGCCGCGCCTGGGCCAGCGCCGCCGCCGGGTCCGACACCTCAAAGCTCACCGACTGGATGGTGTTTGCGCCCGCCTGGGTCAGCGCGTCCAGCAGCGACCCGAATGAACCCACATCCTCCACGCGCACAGTGATCTGGTTTGACGCATGGTAACCCACCACCGGAACCACCGGGCGATTCTGGTTGCGCCGGTCGTAGATGGGCGACAGGTTCAGGCGCGAAGTGCGGATCGCCCGGTCAGGCAGCCCCGCGTCCTTCGCCGCGGCGATAACGTCGGTCATGGCCGTGCTCATCTGCGCCAGCGCCTCGCCTGCGGTTTCGCCCGTCGTCTCTACCCCCAGCCGGGCCACACCCACGTCGGGCACAACGTTTACCTGCCCGTGCCCAACCACCGTGATGAGCCGGTCCTGGGCCGCTGCCGCGACCGCCATAAATCCTGCAGCTAAAAACGCCAAAATCCCCCGAAAAACCATGCTCCGATCTCCCTTATTGCACTGGCAAGGCACCGGTCCGCTTGGCCCGCCCTTAGCGCGCCAAAAAACCACGCGTCACCCCCGATCACAACCGGCGCAGCCATTGCAAATCAAGACCCTAGCCCCTGGATAAGCGTTCTGGGGGATGATATTACGCCCCGGTATCTGCTAGGATGCCGAAACCGTTTGGATAGCACGCGCCCCCAAGGGCGCATAAAACCCTTTGACGCAACACGCTGTGAAGGAAATGAAGGCCCATGGGTGATCAAAAGCCCAGTTTTGCCCTCGACCTGTCGAACGACGGGGTCGCGCTCTGGCACCGGAAGGGGTCGTCGGGGTGGGCGCCGCTCGGCCAAATTCCGCTCAACGACCCGGCGATCGAAGCGCGCCTCATCGAAATGCGCGACGCCGCTCGGGTGCGCGGGCGCGCCACCGTGGTGCGCATCCCGCGATCTGAGGTGCTCCTGACCAAAGTCCGCCTGGGCGTGTTCGAAGGGGAAGCGGCGCAAGTGCACGCCCGCAAGCAGGTGGAGGCCCTGACGCCTTACCCGCTCGACGAGATCGCCTTCGATCTGGGCGAGAAAGGCCTCGGCAATATGGCGCCCGTGGGCGTTGTGGCACGTCAAACCCTGATGGAGGCGGACGCTTTCGCCCGGTCGCACGGGTTTGACCCGATATATTTCACCACCCAGTACGCCGACCGTGAGTTCGACCGCGAACCGCGCTTTTACATGCACACGCCCGGGACAGCGGGCGGTATTGGGATGAAGTGGCTGGTACCCTGGGTCGCCGCGGCGGCGGTGGGCCTGACGGCTGGGTTTGTGGGGTATTCCTATATCAGTTCCGGCCCTGGCCAAGCGATCACAACAGCGCTGCCAACGCCCGAACAACAGGCCGCAGCCCCTATCGAGGCGCCCGAGGCAGGCGCCACCCCCCAAGGCCAAACACAAACGGCGGCCCTTGCGCCCGCGCCACAGGAGACGCCCGCCGACGCCAACGCACCCGCGCCCGAGAACCAGGCCACCGCAACCAAAGAGCCCGCCGCCGCGCTCGCAACTCTTGGGTTGTCGGACGTGGCCCCTGCGCTTCCGGGTGCCATTGAACGCATCCCGACCCCTGCCCCGGGCAGCTATCCAGAACTGCGCACCGCGCGGGCCACACCCATGCCCGATCGCCCTCGCCCGCCGCTTGGTCGGCTGATCCCTGTAGCGGCCGACGTGCCGTCGGTGGACCCAAATTCTGATGATGGTTCGACCGCGGCCCTGCGCATCGCGGATGCGCGGCGCGACCTGCCCGAGGTCGGGGTGACGGATAGGGTGGTTGCTGAACTGGTCGCTACGCTGTCTGCCCCGCCGCAAGCGGCGCCGGCCGCAGAAGGGGCCGTCACCGTGGTCCGCCTTACCGCCCCGGGTGACCCGGCTGACCTGGCATTTTTGAACGCCCTGCCCCGGACCGGCGACAGCAAAGCCCAGGTGTCTGCGCGGGTGACAGCAAACCCAGCGCCCCTGCCTCCGCCGGTTTCGCTGGTCACGGCGGAACCCGGCACACTGACACCTACACCCGAGGGCACGCTGGGACCGGGTAACATATTGATTGTCTCCGGGCGTCCCGCCTTGATCCCCCCGCTGCGCCCGGGAACAGAACCGCTGCCGCCCGCACCGGACCCCTTGGCAGGGTCGCGCCCAAGGCTGCGGCCGGAGAGGCTCGTCTCAGAGGCCTTGCTGGCATCGCTGAACCCCGTTCAAGGCCCGCCGGAGCCACCTTCTATTCTGGACTTGGCGGATCCAGCTTTGGCGAACCTACGCCCGCGCTTGCGACCCCAAGGCCTGGTCCCAACCGGGGCGTTGGCAGCGCTGACAGCGCCGCGTGCGAATGATGACAACGAAGACGCGGCCCCAGTGACCGACGCCGACGGTAGCACCGCTAGGGACACCACCGAATTGGCCCTGGCTGATCCGGCGGCCGCTGCGCCAGCTACGTCTGCGGAAGCCGCGCCAAACGCTACCGCGGACACATCTCCGGCGCCCGCACCCGCCGAGGACCCTTTGGCGCTCGCCGATCCGGCGCTGGCCAGCCTGCGCCCTCAGGCGCGACCCGCAGACCTGACCCCTGCGGCCGCGGTGGCAACGCTCGGCAGCGTGGCGAGAACCCTTGAACCCGAGGAAACCCCAGCGCCCGAAGTGCTTGCAGCTCTTCCCGATCCCACGACCGAGACCACCACCCGGGACACCACGCCAGGCGAAATCGAAGCGCTCACTGCACCACAGACGCCAGAGCCGCAATCCGAAGAGGCCGAAGCTAATCAGGAAGATGCCCCGTCTGTAGACTTGTTGGCCCTTGCGGACCCGAACCTGGCCAACCTACGCGCCCGGGCGCGGCCCGCGTCGCTATCGACGGATGTGGGCACTTTTCAGGGCGGTCTTTTGGCACTTGCGGACCCGTCTTTGCGCACCCTTCGCGCGCGCCCGCGTCCGGACGATCTGGTTGTCCTTGAAAGCGCGCCCGCCGCAACGCTGCCGCAGTCTCCGCCTGACGCACCAGCGCAAATCCCGGGCGCCGCGGCCGGCCCTGACGACCCCGCTGAAACTGCCCGCGCTGCCATTGAGGCTGCGATCGCGGCAGGGGCAGCAACTGATAGCGCGCCACAAAACCAAAACGAAACGGCGCCATCGGCGACAGCACTAGGCGATCAACCCGCCGTCGAGCCGCAACCGGAAGAAGCTGTCGATATTGCTGCGGTTGACCCGGCGCAGCCTGCAGAAACGCTGACCACAGATGCGCCAAGCCCGCCTTCTGGCGCGGCGTTGCTTGCGCTTGCGGACCCGAACCTGGCCAACCTGCGCGCCCGCCCGCGACCCAATGATCTGTCCACAGAACTGCCGCCGCCGCTGACGGGGCTTTTGGCGCTCGCAGATCCGTCACTGCGCGACAGCCGGCCCCGGGCGCGCCCGTCGGACCTGCGCGTGATCGAACCACCCTTGCCACCTGAACAGGCCGCCGCGAAACGCATCGCTAACGCCTCGCCGCAAGCGGTCGCCGAAAGCCTGCGTCCTCGGGTGCGACCCACCGCGCGCATCGCCCGGGCCGTCCGGGCGGTGGAGCAAAGCAGCGGCGTCGACGCGTCCGACACCGGCGGCACAACCCGCGCCACAGCATCCACGCCCCGGTCGGCCGTGGGGACGGCACGCCCGGCTCCGGGGCCCACCGCCACCACGGTGGCCCGGGCCGCCACGGAACGGACCCGCTTTTCCAAATCGCGCATGTCGCTTGTGGGTGTTTTCGGCACGCCTGCCGCGCGCAGGGCGCTGGTGCGGCTGCCCACAGGCCGCTACGTGAAGGTCAAAGCAGGGGACCGTGTTAGCGGTTGGCAGGTTTCGGCCATCGGCGAAAGCAGCCTTCGCATCCGGAAGGGCAGCCGAAACCAGACCCTACGGATCCCATGAACCATAGAAACCACTGACCCGGCGCTCGGTCCCGCCAATCAACTTCAATGTCCGGGGCGAAGGTCAGCGTCAAAACTATAGCAAGGGTCTGGGCTATGGTAGTGGCCCAGGTGGCGGCCATCGCTTGGCCCCGCGCCAAGACGCTTGACCGCGCCCGCGTCGCAAGGCACCCATTGCAAAAAACGTCCCGCGCAAAGGACCGAGCAGTGCTTAGAAAACTCTATGACGCCGTGGTTGCCATGGCGCAAACCCGCTGGGCGCTGGCCACGCTGGCCCTGGTGAGCTTTGTGGAAAGCTCCGTCTTTCCGATCCCCCCGGACGTGCTTTTGATCCCAATGGTGCTTGCCGCGCCGCATCGGGCCTGGCTCATCGCGGGCGTCTGCACCCTAGCAAGCGTGGCGGGCGGCGCCGCCGGTTATTTCATCGGCGCACAACTCTTCGAAACCCTGGGCCGTCCGGTTCTCGAATTTTACGGAAAGGGCGCGCTCTTTGAGGATTTTGCCCGCCGATTTAATGAGCAAGGCCACTGGGCCGTTCTCTTCGCCGGGGTTACACCGTTCCCTTATAAAGTGATCACCATCACTAGCGGCGCTACGGCATTGCCTTTTTGGCAGTTCATGGCCTGGTCGCTATTGGCCCGGGGCTTGCGGTTTTTTGTGGTCGCAGGGCTCTTGTGGCAGTTCGGCGCTCCGATCCGGGATTTCATTGAACGGCGTTTGGGATTGATGTTTACCCTGTTTATCGTGGCTTTAATCGGCGGTTTTTACGTGGTGCGCTTCCTGTGACCCGATTGCATTTGATGTGGCTTGCGGCGGCGGGGTCGGCGGCGCTGCTTCTGGGGGCTTACGGGTTCCAACACCTAGGCGGGCTCGCGCCCTGCCAGATGTGCCTTTGGCAGCGTTGGCCCCATGCCCTAGCTGCAGGCGCAGGCGTGCTAGCAATCTGGGCGCCCTTTGCCATGACGGCGCTCCTGGGCGCCGCGGGGGCGGCGACGACAGCGGGGATCGGCGTTTTTCACGCGGGCGTCGAACAGGGGCTCTGGGAAGGTCCGGCCACCTGCTCCGCAGGGTCAATCTCGGGCCTCTCGGTGGAAGACCTGATGGCCACCATCATGGCCGCCCCGGTGGTGCGATGCGACGAGATCGCCTGGCAATGGCTCGGGCTTTCCATGGCCGGGTGGAACGCGGCCCTGAGCCTCGGTCTCGCCGCGCTCTGGCTTACCGCCGTTTTTGCCCGCGGCCCGGAAGAAAAACGTGCTTGAGCGGCCTGGCTTACGGGTGCCGCGGGATGTCGCGATGGCGGGTTTTGAGTGTTTGGACAGAAAAGAGCCAGACCGGTTGGCGCCCGAAGGACGGCGTAGGGGGCGAGACGTCCCCGTGCAGGTTGGCCGTGCAAGAGGTCGCAAATCTTAAGGCTTCCCCGATGTATGACCGGGCCCGCCCGTCTTCTCTGATAAAATACTCAAAATCCAACCGCCCGCCAATTTGGAGATGTGAGCTCACGGGGCGCCGCCCTAAAGCGGTTCCATTTTTCGTTGGATCACAGGGAATTCCCATGAGGTGTGTTTTCTGGTTCGTCCTGTTTAGGAGGATCAGTTCATGCCCAATCGGCTGTCTGCCGATGTGCGTGCCTGTTTTGAGGTGCTCTTTGCCCAAGGCCTGACGGGCCGCGGGATTGGTCGCCGTCTGATGATTTCGGCGGCCTCCGCTTGGCGCCTGTGTCAAAAGCTCAAGCGCGGATTGCCCCTGACACCCGGCGACAACCCGCGCAAGACCGGACGTGGGCGGTTGGCTC
>JBCCMR010000142.1:0-8030 GCA_039026255.1 Pseudomonadota bacterium | reverse complement strand
TGGGCCAAAGCCGAGGCTTGATCAAGGGGCAAGCGCGGCGCTGACAGTCGGAGTGTTCTAGCTCTCTTGCGGCGGGGAGCCCCCCGCAAAGGCATTGGGCGCGTCATAGCGGCAGGGGGCCTCTTGCATTTCTAGGTGCAGTTGGTCGCCCATCCAAGGGTTTGCCCGGGCTAGGGCCTCGTCGAAGATGATCCCAAGACCCGGTTCGCTGGGAGGGATGATATAACCTTCGTCCCAAACCACCTGGTGGCCTATCAGATCACCGGCAAAGCCACCGCCGGTTTGGATGGTCTCGGCGATCAAAAGATTGGGCAGCGTGGCGCAGAGGTGCACGTTTGCGGCCCATTCCACCGGCCCCGCATAAAGGTGCGGCGCCACTTGGGCGTTGTGCACCTCGGCAATGGCGGCAATCTTTTTGGTTTCCCAAAGCCCCCCCGACCGGCCGGTGGCGGGTTGCAGGATGCTGACCCCGGCACGCAACGCCGCCGTGAACTCCATCTTTGTCGTCAGCCGTTCCCCTGCCGCCAGGGGAATGCGCACGGCGTCAGCCACTCGGGCAAATTCTTCCGGGTTATCAGGGGGCACGGGTTCTTCGTACCACATGGGGCCATAGGGTTCGATTGCCGCGCCCAGGCGGATAGCACCGGCAGTGGTAAACTGCCCATGGGTGCCAAAAAGCAAGTCCGCCCGGTCACCCACGGCGTCCCGGATGGCCCGGCAAAACCGCACCGATTGTTCGATATCAGGCATGGCGGGCATATGGCCGCCGCGCAGGGTGTAGGGGCCCGCTGGGTCAAATTTCACCGCTGTGAACCCCGCTTCGACCATGCGTGCGGCTTGCGCGCCGTGGGCGTCCGCGTCGGACCAAAAGCTCTGCAAATCAGCACCCGGTTCTGGGTAAAGATACGAATACGACCGCACCCGGTCGTTCATAAGACCGCCCAGAAGCGCCCCGACCGGCCGGTCGCGCGCCTTGCCAAGAATATCCCAGCAGGCGATCTCAAGCCCCGAAAACGCCCCCATGACCGTGGGATCAGGCCGCTGGGTGAAGCCGCTTGAATAGGCCCGGCGGAACATCATTTCGACGTTTTCGGGATTTTCGCCCTCCATATGGCGAGCAAAGACATCGCGGATGACGGCCGATTGCGCCTTGGGGCCCACGGCGGCGGCGTAAACCTCTCCCACGCCTACGATGCCGCAGGCTGTGGTCAGTTTGACAAAAATCCAGTAGCGCCCACCCCAACCGGGGGGCCGGTTGCCGACGACAAAAATTTCCAGATCGCTCAGTTTCATGGGGCTCCCCCTCGGCCTGGGCGGCCCGGTTGCGGGCGCGCGAATCGAGGCGACCGTGGCACCGGGGCGTGGCTTTGGCCACCCTGACGCGACCCAAGGGACTAAGCATCGGGATTGCGTGTCAATCGGCGCCCCATGCCGGGGCGCTTGACAGGTGTCGACGGGCGCCGCAAAAATATCCAACGTTTTGGAGAAACTCCATCAAATGATCTTTCGCAAAGCCCGGGAAGACGACCTGACCGTGGTCGAGATGTTGGCGGCCGCCCTGCGCCGCGACATCGCCTTCGGCGTGCACGCCCCGGACCAAAAGCTCAAGATCGAGGACCTGCGCCGCCGCTACGGGGGCTCAAACCATTCCATGCGCGAAACCCTGCGGCTTTTGTCCGCCGAGGGCCTGGTCGAGGCCACCGCCCAACGCGGGTTCCGCGTGACCTCGGCCACAGCCCATGACCTGCGCGACATCGCGCTTGTGCGCAGCGAGATCGAGTGCATTGCCATGACCCGGGCAATGCATCGCGGCGACTTCGCCTGGGAGGGGCGCGTCGTGGCCACGCACCACGGGCTGCAACAGACCGAAGCGGCCCTGGCCGCTGCACCCGACGACTTAGCGGCGCTCGAATGGGACCGCGCCTGTTTCGGTTTCGCCCGCGCCCTGGTCGACGCCTGCGACAGCCCGCGGCTTCTGGACCTACACCGGCGGCTATTTGACCAAAGCCGCCGGGCGCGCCTGGCGCGGATGCGCGAAGGGCGGCTTGACTGGGCGGCGCGCAAAAACCGGCAAGATGCGCTCTTGGCTGCGGTTTTGGCCCGCGAAACCGACCGCGCCGCGGGGCTTTTGCGCGATGATATCGAAGATGAATTGGCAACCACGTGACTGTCATAGGGAGGAAAACATGACCGCACTTAACCGCCGCACGGCGCTTGCCCTAATGGGCGGCACCCTGGCCGCCGGCGCGCTTTCGGCGCCCGCAATCGCATCAGGCCGCAAGATCAAGGTCGGCGCGCTCCGCTTCACCTCGCATTCGGGCAGCTTTATCGCCCTTGAGCGGGGCTATTTCGCAGACGCAGGGCTCGACGTGGAGTTCGAGTTCTTCCAGGCCGCCCAGCCGATGGCTGTGGCAATCGCTTCGGGGGATGTGGATTATGCCGTCACGGCCATCTCGGGCGGGTTAATCAGCCTGGCAGATAAAGGCGCAATCAAAGTCATCGGCGGCGCACTGAGCGAGGAAACAGGCATCGACGGACAGAAATTTCTGGCATCCGACGCCGCCTTCCAGGCCGGGGTGAAAACCCCCAAGGACCTAGCTGGCAAGAAGTTCGCCGTCACCCAGGCCGGTTCATCTTTCCACTACATGGGGTCAAAAATGGCCGCGGCCGAAGGTATCGAGATGTCGTTCACACCGCTTCAAAAGGTGGGCGCGATCATCGGCGCCATGCGCTCGGGCCAGGTGGACGGTTGGTCAATCGTGCCCCACATCGCCAAACCGCTGGCGGGTTCGGGCGCGGTGCATATCATCGGCACCGTGGCCGACTACATCCCCGACTACCAGGTGACGACGGTGTTCACCTCTGCCAAGAACGCCGCGGATGAACGGGGCATGACCGAAAGCTTCCTGGCCGGATTCTCGCGCGGGGTCGACGACTACGCGGCCGCGATGATCGACAAAACCGCCGATCAGGACGCTATGGTCGATTTGATCCACAAATACGTCTACACTGACCGACCGCGCGAAAAGGCGGCGCCGTCGATCATCAACGGCACGATGCGGCTCAATGCTGGAGCGGCGCTCAACATCGCGTCGGTGCGCGACCAGTTATCCTGGTTCCAGTCTGAGGGGTTGGTGGACGGGGACATCACGCTCGACCAATTGGTGGACGCCTCCTACGTGGACACCATGGGCGCCTGATTGCCCCGCGGTGCGGGGCACGGTTCGACCGGCGCCCCGCATCCCCCGCCGCGCCCCAGCGCAGGAGAAACGCCGCCGATGGACATCCGCCTTTCCGGCATCGGACACGCCTACGACGATTTCGAGGTGCTCTCGGGCATCGACCTCGACATCCCGAGCGGACAGATTGTGTGCGTCGTGGGGCCTTCGGGCTGCGGCAAGTCAACTCTTTTGCGATTTATCGGCGGGCTTGAAAAACCAACCCAGGGCAAAGTGCTGCAACTGGGGCATCCGCCGCCGGGGTGCTTGAACCCGCTGACATACATCTTCCAGGATTTTGCACTTTTGCCCTGGCGCACGGTCGCTGGGAACGTGTCGCTGGTGCTGGAAGATCACGGCATCCGCGGGTCTGAGGCGCGCGCAACCATAAGCGACGTGCTGGCACGCACGAAACTGACCGACTTTGCCCAGGCGCTGCCCAAGCAGTTGTCGGGGGGCATGAAGCAGCGCGTGGCCATCGCCCGGGCGCTGGCGGTGCGCCCGGCGGTGATGCTGATGGACGAACCTCTTTCGGCGCTTGACGCGCAAACGCGCGAGTTGTTGATGGATGACCTGATCGACCTCTGGACCCGCCAGCCTTTCACGGCTGTCTACGTAACCCACAACCTGACCGAGGCCGTGCGCCTGGGCCATCGGGTGGTGATTCTGTCGCGCCGCCCGGGCCAAATCCGCGAAGTGATTGAAATCGAAAAACCGCTTTGCGATCGCGGCTTCGGGGACCCGGACCTAGACGCCGCCCAGCGCCAGCTTTGGCAACTGATGCGCGATGAAGCGCGGGCCGCCGACGCGGAACTGATCGGTGTCTGATCCTGCACTCCCCTCGGATCGCCCCGCCCCGGTCGCCCCCCCAGCAACGCCCCTGGCCCAACCCCGCGCGGTCAAATTCCGCGGCGGCGGATTCGCGCCCCGGTCACGTCGGTGGGTCGGTGTGGCGGTGTTTGTGGCGCTGATCCTCTTTGCGGAGTGGGGCACGCGCACGGGGTGGATATCAGCGCTGACCCTGCCCAAGCCCTCTGACGTTTTTGACACCTTCCGGGAGCTTTACGCCAGCGGCCTGCTCTTCAAGCACCTCGGCTTATCCCTGTCGCGGCTCTTGGTGGGCGCGGCCATCGGGGTAAGCCTTGGGATCAGCGTGGGTGTGCTGATCGGTCTCTTCAGCTATATTCGCTCGGGCCTTGTGCCCCTGGTTGCCGCGATCTTCCCGATCCCTAAGATTGCCCTTCTGCCGCTCTTCGTGATCTGGTTCGGTATCGGCGAGGGGTCGAAATACGCACTAATCGCGTTTGGCACGTTTACTCCGACCGTGGTCGCCACCTACGGCGCTGTGGACAATGTAGACCGCACGCTCATCCGCATGGGGCAAAGCTTTGGCCTGTCGTGGTGGTCGATCGTGCGCAAGATTGTGCTCCCCGGGGCCATGCCGGGGATACTTTCGGGCCTGCGTATCAGCCTAGCCATCGCGATTATCCTGTTGGTTGCGGCAGAGATGCTAGGCGCGGAATACGGTATCGGGGCCTACATCCTAGAGGCCGGCTCGCTTTACGATCTGGAGCGGCTTTTTGCCGGCGTAGTAATTTTGTCGACCCTCGGTGTGGTCGTCAGCGCGATCATCGGGCTGATCGAACGGGCCGTGCTGTCCTGGCGGACCTAAACCGCCGCGTCAAAAAAAGTTGTCCGGCATCTGGGCGCGCAGTTCCTGGGCCATGTCACGACCCATGGCAGCCGCGTCGCTGACTGGCCCCTCCCGGTCGGCGGTCAGCGCCTCGGTCCCGTCCGGGCGGATGACTTCGCCGCGCAAGGTCATGCGATCCCCGTTGAGCAGCGCAAGCCCCGCGATAGGCGTCTGACACGACCCGTCGAGCCCCGCCAAAAGCGCCCTTTCCGCATCGAGCCGTCGGGCCGTATCGGCGCATCCGATCCGGGCAAGCGCGTTGGCCACCGCCTCGTCGTCGGCGCGCCGTTCGATCCCGATAGCCCCCTGGGCAATGGCCGGAAGCATGTCGTCAGGCGAAATCGGTGTGGCGATGGCAATCTGCATATCCAAACGGTTCAGCCCCGCCATGGCGAGAAACGTCGCCTCGGCCACGCCTTCGTCAAGCTTGCGTAGACGGGTCTGCACGTTACCGCGAAACTCCACCACCTGCAGGTCAGGGCGCCGGTGCAAAAGCTGGGCTCGGCGGCGCAAGGACGACGTGCCAACCACTGCTCCCCGGGCAAGGTCCCCAATAGCCCGCGCGCCAGGCGCTAGAAACCCGTCGCGGACGTCTTCGCGCGGCAGAACGCAATCGATTATAAGACCTTGGGGAAGCTCCACCGGCATGTCCTTCATCGAATGCACAGCGATGTCGATATCTTCCGCCAGAAGCGCCTCTTCGATCTCTTTGGTGAAAAGCCCCTTGCCGCCGATCTGACCGAGCGGGCGGTCCTGGATGCGGTCTCCGGTGACCGAAATAACCTGCACTTCGAAGGCGGTCTCCGGCAAGTCCAGCGCGTGGGCCAGTCGGTCGCGCGTCTCGTGGGCCTGGGCCAAGGCCAGTGGCGATCCGCGGGTGCCGATCTTAAGCGGGGTGTCGGGCGAAAACGTCATGGTGCGACCATACGGACGGACGGAAAAAGTGTAAACTAAATGCGACACAGGCCCTGGGGCCGGCTGATCAGGGCGCCGACCAGTCCACGTCCCCAGCTCTTTCCACCTTAAGACGCCCGGCAGGCGGCACTGCCAAAAGCGCGGCGGCCTCTTCCTCGGACCCAGTGAGCCACCCGTCTAAGTCTGCCGCCGCCAAAAGCACCCCCATGCGGTGGTGGACGTCGCGCACGTCGTCGTTAGGGGCGCAAGTCACCGCCGCCACCTGACGCACGCTTAGCCCACCGGGCCCCACCCACAGATCGCTGATGGCCGCAAACCACAGGACCGCGCCGTCCCGGGCGCCGATGCGCCAGGCGGTCTTGCGGCCCCGCTCGCCAGTCCATTCGTACCAGCCGTCGGCGGGGATGGCCGCGCGTCCGGTTCCGCTAAACGCGCTTTTGGTAAAAAGTGTCTCGGAGCGGGCGTTGATAATGGTTTCCATCACCGGACGGCCCCGGGCGTTCTTGCGGCCCACCGGGATGATCCCCCAGCGCGCCGAGAAAAAGCCCTCTGCTCCCAGGGCCACCACCTCTTGCCCCGGTTCGATGTTGCGCCGCGCAGTGGCATCGATCCTCGGTTCGGGCCGCCCGATGGCATCGGCTACAGCGGCGAGCGTTGAGGTTAGAATTAGGCGACCCGGCATAAGCCAAATGTGCCACCGGCCCGGCACCGGTCAATGGGTGCCCTGAAAGGCAAATTTCCACCGCCACAATTTGCAGCGAATTTAACGCGAATTTGCCGGGTTTGCGCCCTTTCGCGGCCACGGGGCCGGTCGATGGTTGTCCAGTAACCAGTATGGCCCGTAAAAGATCGGAGAAACCAATGGACATGACACCCCTGCGTCTCGACGGCGCGGCCATGACCGCCACGCAACCCTGTGAAGAAACCGCTGGGCGGCGGGTTCTACGGCTAACCGGGGCGCAAAGCCTTGTGCAAGATGCACTCGACGCTACAGACCTGCGCTTCACGCTTATGCCCCAACGGGGGCGGCGTTTGACCCTGGGAGTGCGTTAACGCGCACGCTTCACAGTGACAGTTTTTCGAGGTCAATGCCCACCGAAAGCAGGTTTCGGTGCACAGTTTCCATGATGATCTGGTCCAAGTTTTGGTGATCCAGTCGCGCGCCTGACTGGGTTAAATCAGCGGCCCCATGGGTGGCTGACCACTGGTAGCGAACATCAGATAAAGTTGGCTCCCTTAGCAAAAGTCCTGCGCGGTAAAGGTCGCGGTTGATCTCTACACACACGTCAAAAGGAGTGTACCGCGCAAGTTCAGGGTCTTGCATGATCTCAGTCCGGCACAGCATGCCGACGCGCCCAAACATCATGTGCCAAAGCGCCGCGTTTTCGTGAGCGAATTCAATGTAGGTCCGCGCCAGTTGAAAGCAGCGGTCGATTGCTTCGCGTTTTGACGTGGCAACGGCACCTTCGGGCCGAATGCGCAAAAACCGCTCTCGCACATCAAAAAAGCCCAGGCGCACCATCTCCATCAAAAGCGCATCTTTGTCGGAAAAGTGCCGGTATACCGCGCCAGAGGATACACCCAGATCGCGGGCTGCCTGACGCAGCGACATCACCTCGATATGGCCGTCGCGCGCAGCGTCAAGCGCGTAATCCACCAGCGCATTGCGCAGGTCTCCGCGTTTTAGTTTTAAAACCTCTCCCATCCGGATGATGTAAGCACTGTGTACTTTCTGGTCAAGCGAGCAGACCACTGGACATCCCCCGGCATCGCGTGTTCCGTTGCATTACGAAACGCGCCCGGCAGGCGCAGCAACGCCGCATCGAAGGGAAGACTGCGATGGCACATCTGGGTTTGGTCGGCGTGGGGGTCATGGGCAGCGCGCTTGCGCAGAACTTGGCCGAAAAAGGCCACAAAGTTAGCCTATACGACCGCGACCTGGAACGCGCTGCCAAGGCAGCCGAGGCGGCCGAGGCACTTTTGGCTCCGGGCGACGCTAAGGCGTTCGTTGCAAGCTTGCCCAGGCCTCGGGCCATCCTGGTGCTGGTGCCTTCGGGCAAACCACTTGACGCTGTGATTGACACGCTGTCTCTCCTCCTAGAGCCGGGCGACCTGATCGCTGACCTTGGCAACAGCTTTTACCAAGAAACCGAAGCCCGCGTGACCGCGTGCGAAGCGCGCGGGCTTGTCTACCTGGGCATGGG
>JBCCMR010000141.1:0-8087 GCA_039026255.1 Pseudomonadota bacterium | reverse complement strand
GTCCCAAGTGGATACGGTTTTAAGGGCGCCATCCCGCATCAAGTTTGGTTGCTTGGCTGACTTGTTAAAATCGGCCAATAACTGCGGGTAGTCTGCGTACCTATACGGACCGCGGCGTTCTGGCTTCAATCGGCAGAGACCGTCTTCCCACCTAAAAGGCGCCAGCGTTTGTTCTTCGATCAACATGCGATCTGGATATCTCGAGTTTGCGAACCTGTCGCATGTGCCATAGCCGCATTGACGCCTTGTCTTTTACCCAAAGGCTTCCTTCCCAAGCATAGTTGGCCGGAATGATTGTGCGATGATGGGACGACTAGCGGAATAAGAAAACCTCTTCTGTCGGTTCCGGGTTAAGGACCACGTTCCAAGCGATCATCTTCTCCGTCGGATCAACTGGCTTCTGGACTTCGACGCGATCCGCGCAGAGTTGACGGCGTTCTAAAGCAGCCTGTCCGAGCGACGGCTTTTAAAAGAGGTCCCCCTCAATCTGGCCGAGCGGTGGTTCTTTGTGCTGGCCCTGGAAGGCCAACTTCCGGATTGGCCATCGCGATCCAAGAACAACCGAAGCTGGTTCGCAAATGGCAATTTGCTGCCTCGCTTCTTCGAGACCCTGGTCGAGAAGTCCAACTGTTCTGGCGTTATCGGCGGCGCGGAAGCCCGCGACGGCGTGAAACGTCACGCCTTAAACTACGGCCTGCCGGCGTCTATTGACGAAAAACTCTTGCTCAGTCGGCGCCGCGCTAGGACCTTCGTGTCAGCGCATCCGATATGCTTGCCAAGGCGTTGCGCCAAGTCCTTTCCAAAAGCGCCCGGTTCTAGCGGGCGAAGGCGCTAAACGTCGACACCGAAAATGCCCGGGTGGTGGACGGCCGCACTTGGTGCGCCTGGGTCAAGATCATAGTGGCCGTGGTTGAAGCGGCCAGATAAAATTGGTCAGACCATGCGTATTGCGTCGGGATCGATGGCCAGAACGTAGCCCTGGCCGCGGATGTTCTTTACCACCAATTGGCTGACAATTTGATTGCCCAACTGGTCGCGCAGGCGCTTGATGCGCGTGGCGCCCGCGGCCTCTTCGCAATCGTGGGCAGCCTTGCCGGTGATCGCGGCCTCCAAAGCGGCGCCGGTCATCACCTCGTCGTCGAGCCGCGCTTCGCAGAGCACGCCGAGCGTCTCCATAATCGCTTCGGTCAGCTCAAACTCCAGGTTGTTAATATAGACCACCCGCTGGTCGCGGCTCACGATCAGGCTGGTGATATAGATGCCTTGGCTTTCAAAAAGCGAGAGCCGCTGGGACAGGCCGTAGTTGGTGAAAAGGAAGTAAAGCGCCGACAGTAAAAGCGTCGAAGCCAGCACCAACAGCACAAAAATAATCAGCCGGTAGCTTTCTAAAACCGCCCCGAAAGTGGTCCCTGACTGGGCCATAATTTCGAGAAGTTTGATATGCTCCCCGGTAGTGAGCGCGTCGTTTTCGGCAAAGATGCGCGCCACGCGATCGTTGAAGGCGTTGGCGTCAGGCAAGCTGATAAAAAGCAAAACCGCCGTGACCAGCAGCAAAAGCAGCACGAGGACAGAGCCCGCCACCACCAGGTTTCGCGGCCCCAGGGCGCGCTTAGTAACGGAGGAAGAACTGTCCGGCATTGCCGCGCCTTTGTGTCAGGCCGCTGTCGTCGAAGGTCGACATCACGGTCAAAAGCTGCCAGCCGTCGCCGGCGATGCGCCGCGCCACGATGCGCGCGGCGGTCGGGGGGCTAGCACAGGCCGCGGCGCGAAGCCGGATCACCCCGTAATGGAGTTGCAGCTGCCCCCCTGAGGCGGTGCGCTGGGCCTTGTAGTCCGCATAGCACCCCTGCCCCTGGGCCGACGCCGGGGGCGCCGGGGCAAGGGCCGCAAGGACGCCGACCAATAGCAGTATCAGGGCAAGTCTCATGGCCGCAAAGGTGACCGCAGTGGCCCTGCAATTCAATAACAAACCCCTGAAAAGCCCCAGGTTATCGCATAACCGCCGGTGGTTTTTGTCTTTCTTGGGCGCTTGGGCCCATCGTGGTGTCATCGCCGCAATGCCCATTTACTCCGGGGCAGCGCGGCCCCAGCAAAACTGAAAGGATACCGCCTATGTTCCGCAAAATCGCACTTTCTAGCGTCTTGGCCGCCGCGGTCGCCGCGCTTCCCCTTGGTGGCGGGCAAGCGCGCGCCGCCGACCCCCACGACATCATCGGCGGGGCGATCGCACTCGGCGTGATCGGCGCCATCATCGCCCATGAGCGCGACAAAGACCGTCGCGTGACAGTTACCCGCCGAGCGCCTGACTACCACCACCGGGACCGCGGCACGCTTCACCGCCACGGCAACGTTACCCACCGCCATGTGATCACCGGTCGCCATAGCCACGGCCACCAGAAGGTGGCGCCCAAGCGCCAGGTGCGCAAATCGCTGCCCCGCACCTGCCTGCGCCAACGCTGGACCCGCGACGGCTGGCAGACGTTCTACAAATCCTCGTGCCTGCGGCGCCTGGGCTACTGATGGCGCAAAAGCCCACCCCGGGCAGGACCCGGGCAGGGCGGCGCGTTCGGGGCACACCCCGGCGCGCCGCTTGCCTTGCCTGGCCTGCGCGGCGCCGTTAGAGGGACGCCCATGGACAGCCCCGACCCCGATTTCGACCGCGCCCTGCGCGCCCGCTACCCGCGGCTTGCCGGGGTGGACGAGGTGGGCCGCGGCCCCTGGGCGGGTCCAGTGACCGCCTGCGCCGTCATCCTGGAGCCCGGGCGCGTGCCCCAGGGCCTGCGGGATTCCAAAACGCTCAGCCATGCCCGGCGCGAGGCGCTCGCGGCCCAGATCCTGGCGGTGGGTCAGGTGGCCGTGGTCCATGTGGACGTGGACGAGATCGACCGCACCAATATCCTGGCCGCGTCGATGACGGCGATGGCGCGCGCGCTTGCACGGCTCGAACCGGCGCCGGACCTAGCGCTTATCGACGGCAACCGGGTGCCCGAAGACCTGCCATTTGCCGCCCGCGCGGTGGTGCGCGGCGACGCCACCTCCGAGGTGGTCGCCGCGGCCTCCATCGTGGCCAAAGTGACCCGGGATCGCCTTATGGTTGCGCTTTCGCAACAGTTCCCCGGCTACGGCTGGCACAGCAACGCAGGCTACGGCACCGCCGCCCACCGGGCGGGTCTGGAAAAGCACGGGGTCACACCACATCATCGGCGCTCATTCAAACCGGTCCACAACATCTTGTGCGCCCCAAAAATGCCAAAGTCCTGAATCGAATTTCTTTTGACCGGGAGTCGCGGTTTCGTCATCTTGGGTCAAACGACGCCGAAACGGCGCGAAAGACGAGGCTCACATGACCGATACCCAGGCCCGCGCGGTAGGCGATGCGCTGCCGCTCGACCGGATTCTGGCGGGCGATTGCACCGCCGAGATGGCCAAACTGCCAGCCAAAAGCGTAGATTTGATCTTCGCCGACCCCCCCTACAACCTTCAGCTGCGCGGCGATCTACACCGGCCCGACAACTCCAAGGTAGGGGCCGTCGACGACGCCTGGGACCAATTCGCAAGCTTTCGCGCCTACGACGACTTCACCCGAGCCTGGCTCTGCGCGGCCCGGCGAATTCTGAAAGACGACGGCGGCATCTGGGTTATTGGGTCCTACCACAACATCTTCCGCCTGGGCGCTGCGCTCCAAGACGCGGGGTTCTGGGTGATGAACGACGTCATCTGGCGCAAAACAAACCCCATGCCAAACTTCCGTGGCAAACGGCTGACAAACGCCCATGAGACGCTGATCTGGGCCGCAAAATCGGACGCAGCCAAGCCCACATTCAACTACGACGCGCTCAAAGCGCTCAACGACGGGGTGCAAATGCGCTCGGACTGGCTTTTGCCGATTTGCACCGGCCGTGAGCGCATCAAAGACGCCAACGGCGATAAGGCGCACCCGACGCAAAAACCCGAAAGCCTGCTGCACCGGGTGCTTTTGGGCACGACTGACCCCGGCGATATCGTACTTGATCCATTTTTTGGATCAGGGACCACCGGCGCCGTGGCCAAAAGGCTGGGGCGTCACTTTATCGGGATTGAACAGGACGCAGGCTACCGCGCTGTGGCCGAAAAGCGCATCAAGGGCATCCAAACGCTTGAGCATGCGGCCCTTGGCGTGACCCAATCCAAGCGTGCCGCCCCGCGGGTACCTTTTGGGCATCTGGTAGAACGCGGGATGCTTAAGCCAGGGCAGATGCTTTACGCCCTCAACGGTCGCCACAGCGCAAAAATCCGCGCCGATGGGACGCTTGTGGGCCACGATGTGACGGGGTCAATCCACCAGGTGGGCGCGGCGCTAGAAGGCGCGCCCAGTTGCAACGGTTGGACCTATTGGGGTTTCCGCCAAGGGCGAGAGACCATCCCCATTGACCACCTTAGGGACCGCGTCCGCGCGGAAATGACCTAAGACCAAGTTACCGCAGGCCCCCGGGACCGCCTTCCGGGGGCTAGGCCTGACTGCCCCGCCCTGCACCCGCAAGGTGGGGCATTTTTTTTGCGCACGGTGCGCCTAACCTGGACGCGTGCAGCGGAAGAGAAGCTTCCAACGGGCATAAACCTCAACCCGGTCGGCATCAGTCGGAAAGTAATCATTGGGCCCATAAACCGGGATCTGTGCCGCGGCCAAAAAGCGGCTGACCGACACGTCAAATCCCGCGCCGCGAAAGGCGACCGATATGTCATCGATGCTGTGGTTCGGCACCGGGATGTTCGAAATTTGGGCGATATGCGGGCGCCAGGTGGCCCAAAGCGGATTGTCCCGGTGGCAGCATGTGACCGCGTCGTAGTGGCCCCCTGGCACGAGCGTGTCATAGACCTGCCGCCCGTGGTCGAGGAGGTCCTCCATGAGGTAAATCACCTCGTGGCTGAAAGCGATATCAAAGCCTGTGCCCGCTTCCGAGAGGTGGGATGAGGCGACGTAGTCTACCGGTCGAGTGCCCTTTGCGGCCTCGGCCAGGGCCACACGGTCGCGCGCCAGGTCCACACCCAGCCCCCAGGCGAAGGGCCGCGTATCATAGAGCATCCGCAAAAAGCCGCCCTGGTTGCAGCCCACGTCCAAAACCCGAGAAGAGGTCAGGTCGCCGGGCGGTAGCGCACCGATCATCCCCGCCCAGATCCAGGCATGTTCGTCGGTCATGTGGTCTTCGGCGCCAGCCTCGGTAGTCCAGGTATCCAAAAGTTGGGTCATGGGGCGCTCCCTCCCAGGGTGGAAGTATTAAGCCGCGGTCGAGCGCCCATGGAAAGGGTGTACCCCAACAAAAAACGCCCCGCAAAGGCGGGGCGCTTTGGTTCGCGGAGTGTTGCGCGGTCTTTTACGAAGTCGCGAGGTAGCCCTGCTCTTCGGCTTCGGCCCACAAGGCCTCAAACGTCTTTTTGGCGCGGCCACGCTGGCGCACGCCTTTGGCGGCTTCCAGGTTGTCAAGCATGCCTTCCCCTTCAACGATGATCAGGCCGACCATCCCAGCGCTGGCGTGCGGCGTGCACTGGTAACCGTAGACGCCTGGGGTGTTGAAGGTCACTTCCACATCGTCACCGATTTTGGAGTCCCACTCCTCGGCGCCCTCGGGGATCATCCCGTCGATGGATGCGCTGTTGTGCCCGCGATCAACGCTTTTGAAATTCACCGTGTCACCGGCCGCCACCTTAAGCACGCGCGGATAGTAGACCATGCGCAGACGCCGGTCTTCGGGGTGCGTGTTCAGCATTTCCACCGTGTGGGTGGCGTGACCAGCAGCCCGCGCCGTCATCCCGGTCGCGGCAAGCGTCGTGAAGGTTGCGGAGGCCGCGAGCATGGCGCGGCGAGTCAGATTGATAGGCATCGCCCGTCTCCCTTAATTCATTTCCTGTACCGCCAGGTTGACACCTGGCCTTACGCCGGGAAACCTAGCGCTCGGTGCGCCGTTGTCTACCGAAATGACCCGGCATGACAGCGGAGCGCCAGGGCCGTCGTAACGTTTTGCCCGCCCAGGTGTTCCTTTTCGCTGGGTTAGATGTCCGACCTGCGACACTGTGTGCCGGTGGCGAGCGCCCCGACCGTGCGTTTTCGGAAGCGGCGTTATCTGCTAAGCCGCAAGACAATGCCAACTGCCCCCGAATCCAGAGGTGCCCCATGTACATCGCCATGAACCGTTTCACCGTCAAAGAGGAAAACGCAGACGCCTTTGAGGCCATCTGGCTTGGCCGCGACAGCCAGCTAAAGGGGCTCGACGGGTTTGTGGAGTTCCACATGCTCAAGGGTCCGGTGGACGAAGGCCAAGTGCTCTACGCCTCTCATACGGTCTGGGAGAGCCAGGATCATTTTATCGCCTGGACCCGAAGCGAAGCGTTCCGGTCCGCCCATAAGGACGCGGGCCAGAACAAAAAGCTTTATGTCGGCGCGCCGAAGTTTGAAGGCTTTGCAACCATCCAGCACATCGCGTGACTGGTGTGCCGACGGCTGACACCCGGACGACCATCGGGTCCCGCGCCTTGGCGCGCCGCTCGCTGCTTGTGGGCGCCGCGGCGGCTTTTGCCCTACCGCGGCCTGGGCGCGCTATGACCTGCACCGCGCTGAATCCCAAGTGGGCCTATGTGGCTGATACCGTGATGGGGGGTGTATCCACCGGGCGTATCGACCCCGTATCAGACGCGGGGCGATCGGCTATGCGGCTAACGGGTCGCGTGAGCCTCGACAACAACGGCGGCTTTATTCAAATGGCCTTTGACCCAGTGCCGGGCGGGCCCGCCATCGACGCAAGCGCCTTCACTGGCATCCGTTTTGAAACCCGTGGCAACGGCGAAACCTACGACGTCAGTCTGCGGACAACCGAATTGAAACGGCCTTGGCAATCCTACCGGGCCAGCTTTACCGCCGGACCGGATTGGACCCAAGTGACGCTGCCTTTCGCAGATTTTGAGCCGAACCGCGCGCCTGTGCCCTTTGACCCCGCAAAACTGCGGCGCATTGGAATTTTGGCCATAGGACGCGAATTTGACGCCGACGTGGCAGTGGCCGGGATGTGTCTGACCGCCTAATGGCCAGCACTAAAACTCCACCGCTGGGCCGCGCCGTTGCCGTGGCTGCCCCCGAAGATTAGGCCCGTTCGATCGACGCGGCGATGGTCTCCGCCTCTTCCTGGGTCAGGCGGGGCGGGTGCCAATCTCGCCCTGGCGCGGCTTCCAAAAGCCGTTTGGTGTAGTCGTGCTTGGGGTTGTTAAAGACTTCGTCAGCGGGTCCAAACTCCACCATGACGCCTTTTTCCATCACGGTAATATAGTCCGAGATCTGCGCCGCAACCCGCAAGTCGTGGGTGATAAAGATGATCGCCATCTTATACGTCGACTGCAGGTCGTTCATCAAACGCAAAACCTGCTTTTGCACCGACAGGTCCAAGGCCGACACGCTTTCGTCCGCGATCACAACGTCAGGTTCCATGCTGAGAGCCCGGGCAATACCGATGCGCTGGCGCTGACCGCCGGAAAAATTGCGGGGTTTGCGCTTCATGGCGGGCTCGCCCAGTCCAACCTGCTCCAGAAGTTGGACCGCCCGCGCCCGGCTGTCGCGCGCGCTCACCCCCTGCAATTGCAAGCCGCGGGTGACCATATATTCCACTGTTTGCGAAGGGTTCAGCGAACCAAACGGATCCTGAAAAATCATTTGAATATTCTTGCGCGCCTTCACAAGGTCTGCGCCAGACATGCCAAGAAAATCGCTTTCCTTGATGACCACGGCGCCTTCGGTAGGCTCTTCCAGGCGGATAAGCGTCTTAGCGAGTGTTGATTTGCCAGACCCACTCTCGCCCACAACACCCAGCGTTTCACCCGCCCGCAACACAAAGCTCGCGTCGTTGAGAGCATGCACCTCTTTGGCACCGCCGGTGTAGATTTTGTGAAGCGCCTTCACTTCCACCACTGGTGGGTCGTTGCGGGTCAAGTCAGGCTCCCGCGTAGTTTCCAGGAGCGGCATCGCGTCCACAAGAAGCTGAGTGTAAGGCTCCTTCGGGTGCATCAGCACGTCCTCTTTCGGGCCCTCTTCGATCAGCTTGCCCCAGCACATCACCGCCACGCGG
>JBCCMR010000140.1:0-8170 GCA_039026255.1 Pseudomonadota bacterium | reverse complement strand
GGCCGCCGTCATTGGCGTTTGGGGCAAAGAAGATGGCGCCCGGCTCATAGGGATCGAAGGAAAGCTTCCGAAAGATCGCTTTGCGGTGGTATCTTTTTGTACGATCTGGGATCGCTGCTTCGTTCAAGGTACGACCGCGGGCATTTGCCTCGGACACAACGGCATAGAGCGCGGGCTGCTCGAAAATCTCTTGGAAACCTACGATATCGGCATTTAGCGTCAGGACCTGGTCAGCCAACCAGTCCTCTTTCCAGGCGTATTCTTCGGGTGTGTAAGACTCAAAGCGATAATATTCCTGGTCCGCGCCGATCAGGTTTTTCACGTTGAAAGAGGCTACGGTGAATTCGGTCATGGGGCCTCTCCGTGCCGGTGAAGCGCGGTCTGAAAAACGGTTGTATCAACATTGCCGCCGGTGGCCACAGCCACCACTGTGTCGCCATCAATCGCGTCGCCATGGAAAAGCGCCGCGGCAAGAGCAACTGCGCCGCCCGGTTCGATCACGATTTTGAGCCGGGTAAAGGCCAACGCCATTGCGCGCAAGGCTTCGTCTTCGGTGACAACGATGCCCGGGCCACAGAGGCGGCGCATAATCGGAAAGGTGATGTCGCCCGGGCGCTGGGTAATGATTGCGTCGCACAAACCGCCGGAGACTTGGGCGTTTTCTTTGATTTGACCGCTATTAAGTGACCGCGTGACATCGTCGAAGCCCTCTGGCTCCACGGGGCGAGCGCGCAAAGTGGTGCCTTCAAGCGCCAGCGCGACGCCCGAGGTTAGCCCCCCGCCGCCGCAGCATATCAATACGTCCGCCGGCGTGTCTTTGACCTGGGCTGCAACCTCAAGCCCAAGTGTGCCCTGACCGGCAATCACCATGGGGTCGTCGAACGGCCGGATGAGCGTAAGGTCCCGGGCCAGGGACGCGGCCACAGATTCGCGGTCCTCGGTGGCCCGGTTATAGAGCACCACCTGCGCCCCTAAGGCCCGGGTGTTAGCGATCTTGAGCGCCGGGGCATCAGAAGGCATCACAATCAGCGCAGGTATCCCGTGCGCCCGAGCGGCGTTGGCAACTCCTTGGGCATGGTTTCCCGAAGAAAAAGCGATGACCCCCCGGTTTCGTTTGTCCGGGTCCATGGCGGATATGGCATTCCAGGCGCCGCGGAACTTAAAGCTGCCGGTGTGTTGCAGGCATTCAGCTTTCACCAGTACGCGCCGCCCGGCGACGGCATCCAGGTCAGGCGACGACAGGATTGGCGTTACGCGACCGTGGCTATGAATTCGCGCTGCGGCGGCTTCAATTTGGGGGCGCGACGTCACGGGATAAGATCCGGAATTGTGGTCAGGTCGCGCAGCACATGGGCGGGTGTCCAGGGTAGGCGGTCCATGGGTTCGGAAGCGCGGTTAACCCAGACGCTGACGAATCCGTAGCCGGCGGCGGCTGCGGCATCCCAACCGTTGGAGCTGACAAAGAGCACGTCCTCCGGCGAGGTCTGGAACCGCTTGCCGACCAGGTCGTAGACCCGCGCGTGGGGTTTAAAGACGCCCACGTCCTGCACCGACAGCACCGCATCTAAAAGGTCCCCAAGGGCGGCGCTTTGCACTGCGCCGTCAAGCATTGCCGGCGATCCATTTGACAAGATGGCGGTATAAAGCCCCTTCTGCCGCAGGGCCGCTAGCATGGCAGGCACTTCGTTATAGGCCTCTAGTTCCCAATATAGTTGAAGCAGCCGATCGCGCAGGGCCGGATTGTCAGAAAGGTTTTGCGCTTCAAGCGCCCAGTCGAGCCCGTCTTGTGTCACCTGCCAGAAATCCGTGTGGGCGTCAGCTACGGCACGCAGCCACGTGTATTGCAACTGCTTTAGCCGCCAGTCCCGGGCGAGGTCCTGCCAGCAGTCGGCAAGCGCCTCTTGTCCAGGTTCAGCGGCTGCGATGCGGGCCGCCGCTGCGACATCAAAAAGCGTGCCGTAGGCGTCGAAAACAGCTGTTTTTATGGGCATGGTGGGCCTTCGTGATCTTGCCCGGCGACCATGGGATGATTTGGGCGCCAGTTCAATGGGGCCGACCTGGGTAAAGTGTCGGACATGAGTGCCCGTGTCAGCCCGCATTGAGAAGCTTCGAAAGGAAGCTTCTCACCCTGCCTCAGAGGTTTTCAAGTTGCGCCATGCCGATCGTATGGTAGCCGCCGTCCACATGGATGATTTCTCCTGTGGTGTAGGCACCCGCGTCTGACGCCAGATAGACCGCCGTGCCGCCCACCGCGTCGAGCGTTGCGTTGGCGCGCAGGGGGGCGTTCGCCTCGGTCGTGCGGAAGGTGCGCCGGGCACCGCCAATGGCGGCTCCGGCCAGGGTCTTCATGGGTCCAGGGGAGATGGCGTTGACACGAATGCCCTGGGGCCCAAGGTCATTGGCTAGGTAACGGACCGAACTTTCGAGCGCGGCCTTCGCGACACCCATCACATTGTAGTTGGGCATGACCTTTTGGCTACCCTGGAATGTCAGCGTTAAAATTGTCCCGCCTTCGGTCATCAAAGGTGCGGACCTGCGGGCCAAGTCGATCAGCGAATAGCAGCTGATGTCCATGGAGTTCAGAAAGTTCGCCCGGCTAGTATTGGTGAAGCGGCCAGTCAATTCTTCTTTGTCGGAAAAGGCCACCGCGTGGACCAGGAAATCCAACCGATCCCAGTGCGCGGCAAGCTTGTCAAACACCGCGGCCAGGCTTTCGTCGTCGGTAACGTCCGCCGGTTCGATGAAACCTGATTCAACGCTTTCGGCAAGCGGCCGCACGCGCCGTTCTAGGTTCTCGCCCTGGTAAGTGAAGGCCAAGTCGGCGCCTGCTGCGGCTGCTGCCTCTGCTATGCCCCAGGCGATGGAACGGTTGTTGGCCACCCCCAAAACAAGCCCCCGCTTCCCAGCTAGCGCGGTCATGCGTCGCCATCTTTCATCCGGCTCAGCAGCATAGAGCCGTTGGTGCCCCCGAAACCGAAGCTGTTGGTCATAACCGTATCGAGTCCGGCGTTTTCCACCAGCGTGGTGGCAATTTCACCCTCGTTGATGGCAGGATCAAGCGTTTCGACGTTGATCGACGGGACGATAAAGTCACCCTTAAGCATCAACAGGCAGAAGATGGCTTCGAGCGCGCCCGCCGCGCCTTGGGCATGGCCGGTCATCGATTTGGTTGAGCTTATGGGCGGTTGCGGCTCGGCCCGTTCCGCGAAGGCGCGGCGCACGGCCTCCACCTCGCCCACGTCGCCCACGGGGGTCGATGTGCCATGGGCGTTAATATAGCTGACCGCGCGGCCCTGGGGCAGCGTGGCCAGCGCCACACGCATGGCCCGTTCGCCCCCTTCGCCCGACGGGGCCACCATGTCGTGGCCGTCAGATGTGGCGCCAAACCCTGTAACCTCGGCGTAGATCGGTGCGCCTCGGGCAAGCGCATGGTCGAGCGACTCGAGCACCACGATCCCACCGCCGCCGCCGATAACAAACCCGTCGCGGTCCGCGTCAAAGGCCCGCGAGGCCCGGGCTGGGGTGTCGTTGTACTTAGAGCTCATGGCGCCCATAGCGTCGAAAAGGCAGGACAGCGTCCAATCGAGTTCCTCCCCGCCGCCTGCGAACATGATGTCCTGCTTGCCCAGCATGATCTGTTCTGATGCAGCGCCGATGCAGTGCAGCGACGTGGAGCACGCTGAGGTGATCGAGTAGTTGATGCCTTTGATGCGAAATGCCGTGGCCAAGTTTGCGCTGATGGTCGACGACATGCACTTCGGCACCGCAAAGGGCCCGATCCGCTTTGGCGCGCCCTTTTCTACAACCGTCTGGTGAGCGGCAAACATTGCGCTGGTGGAGGGCCCGCCGGACCCAGCAATAAGCCCCGTGCGCGGGTTGACCACCTGGTCGTCGCTTAGCCCGGCATCGGCGATGGCCTGTTGCATAGCGATATGGGCATAGGCCGCGCCGGGACCCATAAACCGCAGCGCGCGCTTGTCCACGTGGGCCGCGAGGTCAATGTCGATCGCCCCGTGGACCTGGCTGCGGAACCCGTGTTCGGTGTAGGCTGGCGCAGCCACAATGCCGGACCGCCCGGCGCGTAGGCTTTCTGTGACCGCGGCGGCGTCGGTGCCGATGGACGAAACGATTCCCAAACCGGTAACAACTACCCGTTGCATGGTGCGCTCCCTTGCCGGTGCTGCGGGGTCAGGTCTCGGCGACTGCCAACCCGACCTTCATATCTTTGACTTGGTAAATGACCTCGCCGTCGGCTTCTACCCGTCCGTTGGCAACCCCCATCTTTAGGCGGCGGTCTATCACGCGGGTGAAATCCACAAAATACCGCACAAGCCTGCGGGTCGGCGTGACCATGCCGGAAAGTTTCACCTCACCCACGCCAAGCGCAAAACCCTGGCCCAGCATCCCGCGCCAACCAAGGTTGAACCCGGTTAGCTGCCATAGACCGTCAAGCCCCAGGCACCCGGGCATCACCGGATTGCCAGGGAAGTGACATTCGAAAAACCAAAGGTCGGGGGTGATATCGAACTCGGCCACAACGTGGCCTCGGCCGTCTGTACCGCCGTCGTCAGATATTTCGGTGATACGGTCCATCATCAGCATCGGCGGCAAGGGGAGTTGGGCGTTGCCAGGGCCAAAAAGCTCCCCCCGGGCACAGGCCATAAGTTCTTCTTTGCCGAACTGAGTTGCGCGCTCTGCCATGGGGGCCTTTCACCGGACGGATATGTTCGGGCGCGTCTAGCATCGCCGCGACCGGGGGTGCAAGGGCGCCCGGCCCCACCTGGGCCTGAACCGATACACCTGCGGCCTCGATGCTGGCGGCCGTCTGCGAAATAGACGATTCGCATTTGAAAACCGCTCGCAAAACGGGCATATAGCTATTGGACAGCCAGTTGGACCTTTGAGGGTGTGATGAGCCAGGCGGCACAAGACAATGCGCAGACTTGGTTGACGGGAGCAGATGTGCGCCCGACCAAACAGCGCGTGGCATTGGCGGAGCTCTTGGTGGGCGACGGGCGCAACCGGCATGTGACCGCAGAAAGCCTGTTCGCGACAGCCAGCTCTCGAGGCGTGCAGGTTTCTCTTGCGACGGTCTATAATACCCTACGCGCATTTTGCGATGCAGGTTTGATGACAGAGATCACCGTTGATGGTGCGCGCAGCTACTTTGACACCCGCGTGGACGAGCACCCCCACTACTACTGGGAAGCGACAGGAAAACTTACGGACGCCCCGAAAAACGCCGTAGCTTTTGCCAAAGAGCCTGAGGCGCCAGAGGGCGCTGAAATCACCCGCGTGGACGTAGTGATCCGCCTAAGCGGCGACTGACCCTCTGCCCCGACAGGGCATTTCACGCAAAAATGTGAAAGTTTCTTTGCTGCGACAGCTGCCTATATGCCTGCGGCTGCATTTGAAGGGGGGACTGAACCCTAAAACCACTGCCCCGGTTCCATCAGTCCCAAATCCATAAGTTGCTGGCTGTTCCACTGGAATTTCTCAGACATAGCCCAAGAAAAGTTGTCGATCTCGAAGGTCGAACCTGGGTTGCTTTTTAGGTATTTGGCCGTCCGGAAAGAACAGATCGCCACGGTTGCCGAATGGTGCCAAGGGCACTGAAAGGTGTTCATCTCCTCCAAAGAAAAAAGCCCGTCCCCATCCATGCGCAGGCCTTTTTCCGCCCGAAAAAGCGCCACCCGATCAATGCGCCGTTTGGTCCAGGGTAGATGCTCCTCAAAACGCCACTTGAGCCCGCCGTAGATTGAAAGTTGCCGCCCGCGCGTGTCTTCGTCCCGTTCCCGGGTCAGCGCGTAATAACCTGATGCGTCTAAATGGGCGGCGTCCAGGGCGTAACCCAGGGGATGGCGATCCAAATCGTCGGAGTAGAGGTCCACGACGTATGTGAAAAAGCTGAACCGCCGTTCTTCTGTTGAGAAAACAATAAGTTCATCCACGCTTCGGTCTTCGCAAAAGGGAAAGTGTAAAAATTCGGCGTTGTAACAGTAATAGAGCCACCGGCCTGGCAGCGCCTCAACCGCGCGGTTAATGACCTCGTGTGTAGGGATGTGACCTGAAGTATCGTGGGCCAATCGGGTGCAAAGAGGCGCGCAATCGTCGGGAATTGCCACCTCTTCGGTGGCCAAGACCAGGATGTTGCGAAAACCGATGCGCGCGTGGTGGCGGATTGTGGCGCCCACACCGACGTCATCTTCGACCAAGATAATCGCCACGGCCCCGGATTTCAGTGTGGTCGAAGCGGTTTTTAGAAACTGGTCAAGCGTGGGCTGTGTCATGGGAACAAATTGGAGTGTACTTGGATCGTGCATAGACGGTGACGCCCCCGCGTCCCGGGTTCAAGGCCCGCGGTGGGTTCCCGGACGTTTTCCTTCGGGGTTGTCGTATACCTAAGACAGATCAGGTTAAGCAGCGGTAAAGCGCGCCTGCGCCACCCTTTGGCGGGGGGCTTGGCAATGACCTGGGGCCCGTGTAATTTTTGCCGCTCAATAGCTAGGACAGACCGATGACCGCGCCCAAAAAACTGTTTGTCAAAACCTATGGGTGCCAGATGAACGTTTACGATAGCGAGCGTATGGCCACGGCCCTTGGCGCCGATGGGTATGAAACAACCCAAAGCCCAGAAGACGCCGACATGATTCTGCTAAACACGTGCCACATCCGGGAAAAGGCTGCTGAAAAGGTTTATTCCGAACTCGGTCGACTAAAGCCCCTGCGCGCCGCAAAGCCCGACCTTAAGATCGGCGTGACCGGTTGCGTCGCTCAGGCGGAAGGGGATGAGATCCTGCGTCGACAGCCGATTGTCGACTTGGTCGTGGGACCCCAAGCTTATCATCGGCTGCCCGCCATGGCGCGGGCAGCGTCCACCGGGGAAAAACTGGTGGATACTGACTTCCCCGACGAAGATAAATTCGATCATCTTCCCCGGGGGCCAAAAGCGCGCCGTGCGCCGAGCGCTTTTCTAACCGTGCAAGAGGGGTGCGATAAGTTTTGCGCGTTCTGTGTCGTACCCTATACCCGCGGCGCAGAGATGTCGCGCCCGGCAGACCAGATCTTGTCAGAGGCGCGCGATCTGGTCGACCGAGGCGTGCGTGAAATCACGCTCTTGGGGCAAAACGTCAATGCCTACCACGGTCAGCACCGCGGCGACCGGGGCAACAGCGACTGGTCGCTAGCGCGCTTGATCCGGGCGTTGGCAGACATCGATGGGTTGGCGCGCATCCGTTTTACTACGTCGCACCCCAACGATATGGGCGAAGACTTGATCGCCGCCCACGGAGAGGTGGAAAAGCTTATGCCGTATCTGCATTTGCCGGTTCAGGCTGGGTCTGACCGGGTGCTCAAGGCCATGAACCGTAAGCACACGGCTGAAAGCTATCTGCGTCTGATTGACCGCATTCGAACGGCGCGGCCCGATATCGCGCTTTCAGGTGACTTTATTGTGGGCTTTCCCGGAGAAACAGAGGTGGATTTTCAAGATACGCTCCGGCTTTGCGAAGAGGTGCGATACGCTGCGGCATTTTCTTTTAAGTATTCGGCCCGCCCAGGTACCCCGGCGGCAGATCGGATGGATGTGGATGAGGCCGAAAAAAGCGACCGTCTCGCGCGTCTGCAGGCGCTTTTGACCCGCCATCAGGCTGAATTTCAAATTGCACAAGTGGGTAAGGTTCTGCCCGTCCTGATTGAAAAGCCTGGGCGCAACCCAGGCCAGATGGTGGGAAAATCCGAATACCTGCAGGCGGTGCATATGGACGCCAGCGCTGACCGAGTGGGCGAAATTGTGCGCGCCCGGATTACCGCCTCAGCCCGAAATTCCCTATCGGCGGAGCTGGCTTAAGCGCCCCTTTCGCGGCGTTTAGGGGTCAGCGGTCGGGTTTATTGAGTTTTTGGGCAGAGAAGAAGAGTGGACCCGATCGCGCGACACAAACCGGTTAACTCAACTTGATTTTTGAAAGGGATGGCTAAGCGGCGCCACCGCATCCTAGCCCGTCCACCTTTGAGCTTGAGACACATCCCATAGCCTGGAAGTGGTTCCAACGTTCCTCCGGGCAGAGCGGGCCGCAGATGTCCGTGATGGCGCGGCGCATGGCGGTGGGTGGTCTCGCGCCGATCCGGCACCGCTGCGCTTGGTGTTTCAGCGAATGCCAGTTCAAGGGGG
>JBCCMR010000139.1:0-8192 GCA_039026255.1 Pseudomonadota bacterium | reverse complement strand
CTGAATCTCGTCTTCATTTGTCCGTCCTTTGGTTGGTCGGACTCTACACAAAGCTGGAGGAGATTCAGGGGCTCAGGTCAGTTCGGGTGAACTTGAGCAGAAACAGTTCGCGACAGGCCCTTTTGGTAGATCATCTTCAGGGTCAGTAATAGACGCAATATGGTGCCCCTGTGAAAATGGGCTGCTTTTGTTTCCCCGCAGAAAGCGCACACCAAGCCTTTGTCCCTAAGTGTCCACACAGACCTGCGGCATACGCAGCTAACGCCCCCTTAGCTCGTGACGCAGGCTCCTGAAGCGGTGCTGGCTGAACTGGTTTCCCATCGCGCGTTGCGTACCTATGCGCCAAGCACGCGGCCCCCTACCTCCGCGCGTCCACTCGACCAGACACCCAACTTAAGGCCGGATGTAGACGGCGGTGCCTTTGCCAACCATAGAATAGATCGTCTCCATTTCACGGTCTTTCACGGCGATACAGCCCCAGGTCCAGTCCTTTTTGCCGAACCATTTGCGTAGGTCGGGGCCGCCGTGGATAAAGATGTCCCCGCCTGGCGATTTACCCCGTTCGCGGGCGTAGGCTCGGTCAGCGGCATTAGGATAGCTGATGCCAAGCGACAGGTGAAAGCGGCTGTTGGGGTTACGCCGGTCGATGTAATAGAGCCCTTCGGGGGTGCGTCCGTCGCCCTCGAACTGTTTGTGGCCTACGGGTGCGAAACCCAACTCAACCTTATACTCCTTCAACACCGTCTGATTGTGAAACAACCACATGCGCCGGTCAGACTTGTCGATGAGGATCTGGGTGACGGCGGGACCCCGGTAGGTTTTGAACTTGGACGCCGAACAGGCGCTCAGCACCAGAAGCCCAAGCATCAGCGCAATGGCCGCAATGCGGCCGGGAGCTGACCAGCCGTTTTCCGCAGAGCTTTGCGAAACCGCCATTTTTATCCCTCATACGGACCCGTATTCGGCCCTTTATGGTGCCCTGAACGCTAATTGGCACCGATCTCCCGGGCGATGTCAGCCCGGCTTTTGCGGGCGCGCTCGGTGGCGCTTTTCAATTGCCCGCAGGCTGCCATGATATCTTCGCCGCGTGGTGTACGTACAGGGCTGGCATAACCCGCGCGATTCACAATTTCGGCAAATGTCTCAATTCGGTCCCAGTCCGAGCGCTCATAAGGGGATCCCGGCCAGGGATTAAACGGGATGAGATTGATTTTGGCCGGGATGCCCGCGATCAGCTTCACCAACCGCCGAGCATCGGCATCGCTGTCGTTGACGCCCTTGAGCATCACGTATTCGAAAGTGATCCGTTCCGCATTCGACAGCCGCGGGTAGTCGCGGCAGGCTTGGAGCAAACTCTCGATCTTGTGCTTGCGGTTGATGGGCACAAGCTTGTCGCGCACCTCGTCAGTGGTTGCGTGGAAGCTGATGGCCAGCATGCAGCCGATCTCTTCGCCGACCCGGTAAATCTCTGGCACCACGCCCGAGGTCGACAGTGTGATACGCCGTCGGCTAAGGCTAATGCCTGCGTCGTCCATGGCAATCTTCATAGCGTCGCGTACGGCGTCAGTGTTATAGAGCGGCTCCCCCATGCCCATGAGAACGATATTCGACAAAAGCCGTTTGTCGCCGGGGTCTTTGCCCCATTCGCCGAGGTCGTCTCGCGCAACGAGGACCTGCCCCACGATTTCGCCGGCGGTAAGGTTGCGCACCAGTTTTTGGGTGCCTGTGTGGCAGAAAGAACAGGTCAGCGTGCACCCAACCTGGGATGAAATGCAAAGCGTCCCTCGGTCTTCTTCGGGGATGAAGACCGCCTCCACCTCGTGGCCCCCGGCAATCCGCAAGAGATATTTGCGGGTCCCGTCGCGGCTGACTTGGCGAGTGACAATTTCCGGGCGGGCGAGGTCAAAATGCGCCGCCAGGGTGGCGCGGTAGTCCTTTGATAAGTTGGTCATCTCATCAAAGTTCTGCACCCCGCGCTGGTAGAGCCAGCCCCATATCTGCCCCAGACGCATCTTGCGCTGCTTTTCGGGGGTAAATGGGGCGATGGCCTCGGCCAGTTGCGCGCGTGTTAGGCCCACAAGGCTCGGCAAGCCGGCGGCTTTGCGCGGCAGGGTCAGAGTGTCGGGACGAATGGCCTGGGTCATGGGGTGCCTGAGCAGATGCCTGGGGTGCCTGAAATAGACGTGGAGACGGGACGTAAGCGCAAATTGGCGCCACCCATCGGTAGATAGCGCATGGCGGCGCGATATGCCACTGGCCCTTGAAATGCGCGCCTACACCCCGTTTGCGGGCGCTTTCAAAACAGGCTGCAGTTTAGGGTTAGGTTGCGCACCAAGCGTCGCTGGCGTCGCTCAAGAACAACGCTTTTCGGCCTCCGCCAGGGCGTCGGTGAAACCGAAAAGGCTGAACGTGTCTTTGGTGTTGGTTCCTCGGCTCGACTGAGCTTCGAGAACGGCGCTCGATCCGCGTCGGAGGGCGTCCCGAATGCGCGCGTCGTCGGCGTCGGAGGCGGGCCAGGCGTATTCACCGTCAGCAAAGAGGTCAAATGTCTGGTTGCCGACTTGCATCTTGACGGGTTGGTCGGGGTCAAAGGGATAGCCGCCAGTGAAACTGACCTGACCATTGATGTTGCCGCTGGGCTGGTAGGTGACAAATAGCCGAATATCGCCCCGGCGCACGGACACCACGCGACCTCCCCTGGTGTTCACGGTCGTTTCCGGCTGCGACACAACCCAGCATTCAAGCGTCGGCTGATCTTCCACAAATATTGACCACGCGCGCACAGCGTCGACGCGATTATCGCTCGTCTGGGCGAAGGCTGCCGACGCCGCGGCCAGGCACACGGCCATGAACCCGCAGGTGTAGACAGTGGAACGCAACATCCGGAACATTTTCCCGCTCAGCCTTTGGACATTCATTTTAGACCTCTATACGCGCGCATTGTGGTTTTCTTGTGGCGTCGTTTACCGCAAGGGGCTGGAAAAACGCCAGACCTTGCGCGGAAATGGCGCGCTGATCGGCAAAAAACGGAGTATTTTCATGGGCGCTCCAGTAAATGTGGCGGAACTGTGGCGCGGGCCAATTTTGGAGAGCCTGCACCAGGGCCACGCGGTCATTGCCGACTCGTCCGGGGATTTGGTCGCAGTATGGGGGAACGCAGGCATGGTTATGCTGCCGCGGTCGGCCTGCAAGATGCTTCAGGCTTTGCCGCTGGTCGAATCTGGTGCGGCCGCGCGCTTTGGTCTTGGCGATCGGCAGCTGGCTCTTGCCTGCGCCTCCCACCAAGGCGCGCCCGTGCACGCGGGTGCCGTGCGCGCGTGGCTTGGACACATTGGTCGCAGGGTGGACGACCTGATCTGCGGGCCCCAGGCGCCTCGGGATACCCACGATCTGGCTGCGCTGGCGCGGTCCGGGGTGCAAGCCGGACGCCACCATAACAACTGTTCGGGCAAACACGCAGGCTTTTTGACGCTGGAACGGCACCTCGGCGGCGGCGCAGGCTACGGCGCGACCGACCACCCGGTGCAAAGGGCCGTGCGCGCTGCTTTCGAGGACATGACCGGGACCGAAAGCCCGGGCCACGCCATCGACGGGTGTTCGGCTCCGAACTTTGCCACCACGCTTGCAGGACTTGCTCGGGCGATGGCTCAGATGGCCGCGCCCGAGCGTTTGAGCAAAGAGCAGGGCGCGACCCGCGGAGCGGCCGCGGCCAAACTTGTAGGCGCCATGATGGCCCACCCGGAGCTTGTCGCCGGAGAGGGCCGCGCTTGCACAGGGCTGACCCGAGCGCTTGCCGGAGCGGGGGTGGTGAAAACCGGGGCCGAAGGGGTCTTCACAGCGATCCTCCCCAAGCGCGGATTAGGCGTGGCGCTAAAAGTAACCGACGGCGCTACCCGCGCCGCGGAATGCGCCATGGCCGCAATTCTAGTGCGCCTGGGCGCGGCGGCCGAGACCCACCCCGAAGTGGCCTGCCGCCTACGCGCAGAGCAGCGCAACTGGGACGGGCTCCCCGTGGGGCGGCTCGTGCCCGCGGAAGCGTTTTGGCAAGGCGGCGCGGCGATCTGATGGGCGAAAAAGAGACTTAGCTGAAGGACACGCTTCTGATATCTCATATACTTTCGCAACTGTGGTCCCAGACAAACGGTCGATAGGCATTCAGCCCACGAAAGAACACGACGAAAGCGCACCGCTGTGGACCACAGCGACCGGTCTGACAGGCGAGATAGATGATCCTTTGGCGCGGAATTGCCTGGAACTCATTGCGAAAATATTGCTTCGCTACAACGCGTGTGAGCGATTGCTTCTCGTGATTTACTCAGGTGTGTCTATGGGCGATTCCTTACAAGAGACTGTCGACCACGCAAGCTTAATAAGGGTCGACGAACGGCTTAAACAAATGGTTGCGAGAATCGACAATGCCCTGCGCGATGCCGAAAAAGCGTCAGATCACTTTCGGACCGATCTCCTAAATAGCACGAAGAATTCCTTAAAAAAATTCAAAAAGAGTCTTCCAGTTTTTCGCAACAGAATTGCACACGGTATCCTTTGTATGTGGCGCTACACCCTAGTCGACGGGCAACAGTTGATTACTGTTGATCTCCTCCCAAGGGACTACACAAAGCAAGGAAACAATGAAGGTTTGAAACCGGTATGGGCCTATGATGAAGTTGATCTGCGAAGGATTGATGGGTATTTCTCAGAGTGGCACGTTCACCTCCAGAATTTGTTAACGGGGTATATTAAGGTCAATTCGCGATTATCTCACCCAGAAGAAAAAATTCGACAGTCTCTGAAAGGATGCGAATTTCCGCCAAACGAACCAATTCTCGATTGGTTCAAGCGGGCTCCACGGATGAAACGAAATAGATAAACAATAAAAATCTTCTCCCCCGCCTAAACCGCCATGGCCGCGGCGACGGCCTTTTTCCAGCCGCTGTAGCGGGTATCGCGCGTGGCGGGGTCCATGGCGGGCGAAAAGCGCCGTTCGCGAACCCAGTCGCGGGCAAAAGCCTGGGCACCGCCCAGGACGCCCGCGCGCATCCCGGCAAGCCAGGCGGCGCCCAGGGCGGTTGTCTCAACCCCCCGGGGCCGGTCCACCGGCGCCCCGGTGATGTCGGCCACAAACTGCATGGTCCAGTCCGACGCGCTCATGCCGCCGTCGACGCGCAAGACCGCCTCCCCGGCGCCGCTGGCACCCCGGCCCCCGCCCATGTCGGCCACCATCGCATCAAGCAGATCGCGGGTCTGAAACCCCACCGATTCGAGCGCCGCCCGGGCAAACTCTGCCGGTCCCGACCCCCGGGTCAGGCCAAAGACCGCGCCCCGGCAGGCGGGCTCCCAGTAGGGGGCGCCGAGCCCGGTGAAGGCGGGCACCATCACCAGCGGCGCCCCGGTGTCCGCCCGATCGGCCAGGGCCTGGGTCTCGGACGCCTGGCGGATGATGCCCAGCCCATCGCGCAGCCATTGCACCACCGCGCCAGCGATAAAGATCGACCCCTCCAGGGCGTAGGTCACCTGCCCGTCCAACTGGTAGGCCACAGTGGTCAAAAGCCGATTCCGGCTCATGACCGGGGTAGCGCCTGTATTCAAAAGCGCAAAGCAGCCGGTGCCGTAGGTGGCCTTCATCATGCCGGGCTCAAAGCACGCCTGGCCCAGGGTGGCGGCCTGCTGGTCACCCGCCAACCCCAGGATCGGCAGCGGCGCCCCAAATAAGTCGGCCCGGGTGGCCCCAAAATCCGCGGCGCAGTCGCGGATGTCGGGCAGCATGGCCCGGGGCACGTCGAAAAGCGCGCACATCTCGTCTGACCAGTCGCCTTTGTGAATGTCATAGAGCATCGTACGCGCGGCATTGGTGGCGTCGGTGGCGTGCACGCGTCCGCCGGTCAGCTTCCAAATGAGGTAGCTGTCGACGGTGCCAAAGGCCAACTCCCCGGCGGCAGCGCGGGCCCGGGCGCCATCATATCTGTCGAGGATATATTTCAGCTTTGTGGCGCTGAAATAAGGGTCCAAAAGAAGCCCCGTCACCGACGTCACCGCGGGTTCGTGACCGGCCGCGCGCAGGGCTGCGCAGGTGTCGGCGGTGCGTCGGTCTTGCCAGACGATGGCGCGCCCCAGGGTCTCGCCGGTCTTGCGGTCCCAGACCAGGGTCGTTTCCCGCTGGTTCGTGATGCCGATGGCCGCGATGTCCCCCGGCCCCGCACTGGCGCGTTCGATGGCCGCCCGGCATGTGGCGGCCACGGTGGCCCAGATGTCGGCGGGGTCATGCTCCACCCAGCCCGACCGGGGGAAGTGCTGGGTGAATTCCTCCTGCGCCTGGGCCACCACCGCCAATTTTTCGTCGAAGAGGATGGCGCGGCTGCTGGTGGTGCCCTGGTCGATGGCCAAAATATAGGTCATGGGCTCTCCTTGCGGAATCGCTCTGCGATCTGACCGCTGATTTGGTCGCGGGCCTGGCGGTAGCGGCCCATGCGTGCGTCGCGCGCGTCCCCGAAGCCCGAAGGATCCATCACCGCCCAATACTCCACCTCAAGGGAATAGAACCGCGTGTATTCCAGGGCACGGCGCTGGGCCGCTGGGCTGAGCGCCACGATCAGGTCATAGCTGTCGAGATCGTCGCCCCACTCCATCAGGTCATCGAAGGACCGCGTACGGTGGCGCGACAACTCCACCCCCACCTCGCGGCACACGGCAATAGCAAAGCCGTCGATTTCCATGTCGCCTTTGACCCCCGCCGACTGCACGAAGATCGACGTGCCCGCGTGTTGTTTCAGCAGTCCCTCGGCCATGGGCGACCGGATCGAGTTGTGGTCGCAGGCGAAAAGGACCGATGTGGGCTGCCAAAGCACGCGCCGTCACTCCCGCATATGGAGCACGCAGACCAGCGTGAAAAGCCGCCGCGCTGTCGCCATATCGGTCTCGATCTTACCTTCTAGGCGATCGAGAAGCTGACGAGAGCCCTCATCGTGGATACCCCGGCGGCCCATGTCGATGGCCTCGATCTGCGCCGGCGGCAAGCGTTTGACCGCGTCGAAATAGCTCTCGCAGATCTGAAAGTAATCTTTGATGACCTGCTTGAGAGGGCTCACCGACAGGTGAAAAGCGCTGGCGGGCATTCCGTCTTCAGTGCGCACATCGAACACCAACCGCCGATCTTTTATCGACAGGTTTAACTGGTAGGGCCCGTCGGGCGTTTCTTTACCTTCCCGCGTGGCAAGGGCGAAGGCGTTCTCCTCGATCAGATCGAAAAGCGCGACCTTGCGTTCCCGCTCCACCTCGGCGCTTGGCGGGGGCAGGCCGGTGTCGTCAAGCTCCACATGCACAAGTCTAGTCATCGCGACGCTCCCCTTTGCTTTGGCCCGCAACCGCCTTTGGCCGCGCGCCGTGGCGAGCCCCATCGCCCACCCCGTGTGCCCCGTCAGCATTTAGCCGGTCGAGCCGCAGGCGTACCGATGCCCCATGGGCGCCCAGGCTCTCTGATTTTGCCAGAACCTCGGCGCCCGGTCCAATGGCCGCCAGCCCGCCGGGCGACATCTGCAACAGCGAGGTGCGCTTCATGAAGTCGAGCACGCCCAAACCGCTGGAAAACCGCGCCGAGCGAGCGGTTGGCAGCACGTGGTTAGGCCCGCCGATGTAATCGCCGATGGCTTCAGGCGTCCAGGCGCCCAGAAAAATCGCGCCCGCGTGGCGGATGCGCGCGGCAAGCGCCTCAGGGTCGGCCACGGCCAACTCTAGGTGTTCGGGGGCCAACTGATCGGAAAGCTCTGCCGCTTCCTCCAGGTTGCGTACGGTGATGACCGTGCCGAAGTCGCGCCAACTGGCCCCGGCGATGGCCTGCCGGTCAAGCCCGGGCAGCAGCCGCTCCACGGCGTCGGCCACCGCACGCCCAAAGGCCGCGTCATCGGTGATCAGGATGGCCTGGGCGTTTTCGTCGTGTTCGGCCTGGGACAGCAGATCCATCGCCACCCATTCGGGGTCGTTCATGCGATCGGCGATCACCAGGACCTCAGAGGGGCCCGCGATCATGTCGATGCCCACCGTGCCAAAGACGCGCCGCTTGGCGGCGGCCACGTAGGCGTTGCCCGGGCCGGTGATCTTGTCGACCTTGGGCATCGTTTCGGTGCCGTAGGCCATGGCCGCCACCGCCTGAGCCCCGCCGACGCGGTAGATTTGGTCCACCCCCGCCAGCTTCGCCG
>JBCCMR010000138.1:0-8248 GCA_039026255.1 Pseudomonadota bacterium | reverse complement strand
TGACCGTTTCAACACTCAAACACGCTCACCATGCCTTTGACATCGATCAACCCGGACGCGACAGCCATCGCCACCGCATGGCCGGGGCGCACCAGGTCGTTGTGGGATCCGAGGCGCGTTGGGCGCTCATGACAGAATTGCGCGACGCGCCAGAGCCGGGGCTTGACCGGCTGCTGGCCGCGCTCGATCCTGTGGATTTGGCATTGGTGGAGGGTTGGAAGACCGCACCACACCCTAAGGTGGAGTGCTGGCGCGCAGGCACTGCGCAGCCGCCCCGGGCGAGAACCGATAGAACCGTGCGCGCCCTGGCAACCGACACCACGGCGGCGATGACGGGGCTAGGGCTGCCGGTGTTTGAGCTCTCCGATACAGACGCCATCGCAGACTTTATCGCCCGCGAGCTGAGGCTATGAGGCAGCGCCCAAACCCGGTGGGCTCGCAGCCATGACCGCCGACACCCCAATGGCGCCGCCACCCCTAAAAGACGACTGCTTTGCCATGCCGCCCGGGGTGGACTGGGTTCCCGTGGACGAAGCCCTTGCGCGGCTGCGCGCTGGGCTGGCGCCCGTGACCGCCATAGAAGACATTGCCCTGGCTGATGCCGGGGGCCGCGTTTTGACTGCAGATATTGCCGCCCCTCGCGCGCACCCGCCTTTCGCCAATTCCGCCGTGGATGGCTTTGGGCTGGCCCATGGAACGCTGGGACTAGGTGAGGTGGTGACCCTACCGCTCCACCCCGGGCGGGCGGCCGCGGGGGAACCGTTTTTCGGAACCCTGCCGCCGGGCAAGGCCCTCCGAGTCCTGACCGGGGCGGCATTGCCACCCGGGGTAGACACAGTTGTCCTAGAAGAAGACTGCACCGTGGAGCCCGACCGCATCGCCTTTCGGACAGGCCTGCGTGCCGGCGCCAACACCCGACCCGAGGGCGAAGACATCGGTGTAGGCGATCCGCTGGCCCGCACGGGGCAGGTGCTGACACCTGGGCGGCTTGCCCCTTTGGCCAGCACCGGCGTGGCCCGCGTTTGGGCGCGACGGCGCCTGAGGGTGGGTGTGCTTTCGACCGGCACCGAAATTGTGGAGCCGGGCGCCGCTGCCGCCCCTGGGCAGATCTTTGACGCAAACCGGGTCATGCTGCTTTCGCAACTGGCTGCCTGGGGCTATGTGCCAGTGGATCTAGGCCAGGTACCCGATGATCCGGGGGCCCTGCGCGCCGCGCTGAATGGGGCGCAAGCGGATGCGATCCTGACCTCGGGCGGCGCGTCGGCGGGGGACGAAGACCACGTGGCACGGGTCCTGGCCCAGGGCGGCACGCTCCACACCTGGCGCATTGCGGTGAAACCCGGACGCCCCCTGGCACTTGCGCTTTGGCGCGGGACGCCGGTCTTTGGGCTGCCGGGGAACCCGGTGGCGGCGCTGATCTGCACGCTCATTTTCGCGCGCCCAGCCCTGCGCGTCCTCGCGGGGGAAGCCTGGACCGAGCCCACACGCCTGACCGTGCCCGCCGGTTTCGCCAAACACAAAAAACCCGGGCGCCGCGAATATTTACGCGCGCGCCTGCGGGACGGGCGCATTGAGGTTTTCGGCTCCGAAGGCTCGGGGCGGGTGACCGGGCTCGCCTGGGCAGAAGGTCTGGTTGAACTGCCTGATCACGGCCACGATGTCGCCCCAGGGGACCCAGTCAGTTACTTGCCGTTTTGGGGTATGTGATCGGCGGTCAAGCTTCTTCGGGGATGTAAGCTTCTGAAGAGAAGCTTCTTTGCCGCATCAGTCGAAGGAACCGGCCACGCGGCCCAGGATCATAAACGCCCGGGCCGTGCGCGTGTCTGACATGGACAAAAGCTCCGCGTCTTCTGCCTGTTCGCAAAAGCTAACCAGGACTTGGTCGAACTTCCGCAAAAAATGGTGCGCGGCGTCGCGAAAGACCGGATCGTTTTTCATGCGCGTCTTCGCAAGCGTCAGTGCGCTGCGATCACGGATGCCGCCCAGTGCCGCCACCTGAAGCCCGCGCTGCCCAGAGGCAAAGCGGCGCCACACCGTCGGCAGGGGTTTGTCGGGTGTCAGGTCGTCCATGTAGATGCCGTCCTGGCTCATAAGCGTCAGCACATCTTGGCTTGCTTGCAAGAGCTTTCCCAGTTCCCGTTCCTCAAAGGCCCGGCGAAGAACGCGGAAGCCCTCGCGATCTTCGGCATTATCGGGAAAATTCAGCGCCTTTATAAATTCCGCGATCGTAACCGGCATCCGCTCAGGACCTTCGGGCGTCGCTAGAGGTAGCGCGGTTTGGCTGAGGTCTGGCTCCCGCGGGGGCGGATCGGCCAGGGCTGCCGCATGGGTGCGCGGCGAGGGCGTTTCGTCCTGGGCGGCAAATGCCCGGGTGGCCAGTTCGGTCAATCGGCTGTCGGTCTGGCGCCCCAGGGCAGCCAGCTCATCCAACTGGGCCTGAAGGGCTTCCGCCTGGGCGGTAGGTTCTGGCGTTTGCGCCACTTGGGCGCGCATGTCTTCAAGGGTTGCGCGCAGATGCGCGGCTTCGGCCCGCACCCGGCGGATCGAAGCCGATAGGCCAGCGACCGTCCAGACGGCAATGACCGGAAACCCCATGGCACCGAAAGTCACTAACAGATTCAGAAAACTTGCCGACGACCGCTCCAGTGCGCCCGGCACGCCAAGCACATAGAGTGCGCAAATCACCATCCAGACCATCGTCAGGGCTAGCGCGATGCGGGTCTCGGCGCCTTCGTTTTCCATGCCGCCTGGGGTCTCCGCCATGGGATCAGACGAATTTGACGCCTAAAACTTCATAATAGCGCGTGCCTCCGGGGGTCGACACCTCAACGCTGTCACCCTCTTCTTTGCCGATGAGCGCGCGCGCCAGGGGAGACCGAATATTGATGAGGTTCTTTTCGATATTAGCCTCCGGCTCACCCACGATTTGGTAAGTGCTTTCCTTGTCAGTTTCTTCGTCGACTAACACCACGGTTGCGCCGAACTTTATGGAGCCAGAGAGCTTTTTGACATCTATGACGTCCGCGAGGCCAATGATCCCCTCAAGCTCTTTGATTCGGCCTTCTATGTGGCTCTGTTGTTCGCGGGCGGCGTGGTATTCCGCGTTTTCGGACAGATCGCCGTGTTCGCGGGCTTCTGCGATGGCTTTGATGACCGCAGGGCGATCCACTGACTTGAGCTGTTTGAGTTCCACTTCGGCCGCCTGATAGCCGCCGCGGGTCATCGGTATCTTGTCCATCTCCGCCCCGTTCTAGACGCTGAAATTGAACACCGAACAATATGGAGCCCCCGCCCCGGGCGCAAGGCCCGCCCGCGGCTTGCAGGGGCAGACCCAGGGCAGACATCGCACCGTCGGGCGCGGACTATGCAGGTTTGCTAGTGCCGCGCTTTGAGCACCGTCTTTCGCCGCGCCGTAGCGTTACGCAGACCCGTGACGCCGTGTCCCGCTTTTTTGAATTGTCGCACCAGCCCATAGTTCCTAAGTCTTTGCGAACAAAGCGCGTCCTTGGACGTGCCTCCGGCGTTGAGGAGAGCCAGCATGAGCGAAGCCATAGAACGCGAATCGATGCCTTATGATGTTGTGATCGTAGGGGCGGGGCCATCGGGCCTGTCGGCGGCGATCCGGCTCAAGCAACTCGACCCTGAACTGGAAGTTGTGGTTCTCGAAAAGGGCTCAGAGGTGGGCGCCCATATCCTTTCGGGCGCGGTACTCGACCCCTGCGGATTGGACGCACTGATCCCCGATTGGAAGGAAAAAGGTGCGCCTCTCAATGTGCCGGTTAAAGAAGATAACTTCTACGTGCTGGGCCCCGCGGGCCAGGTGCGGCTGCCCAACTTCATTATGCCACCGCTGATGAGCAACCACGGAAATTACATCGTCTCCATGGGCAACGTCTGCCGCTGGATGGCCGAGCAGGCCGAAGAGATGGGTGTTGAGATTTTCCCCGGCATGGCAGCAAGCGAGCTGGTCTATGGCGACAACGGTGAAGTCAAAGGTGTTGTCGCGGGCGAGTTTGGGAAAAACCCCGACGGGACCCCCGGTGACGGCTACGAACCCGGCATGGAATTGCATGGCAAGTATGTGCTGATCTCGGAAGGTGTACGCGGCCATTTGGCGAAATCGCTCATTGCCAAGTACGAGCTCGACAAAGACTGCGATGTGCCAAAGTTTGGCATCGGCATGAAAGAAATCTGGGAAGTTAAGCCAGAAAACCACAACGAGGGTGAGGTCACCCACACCATGGGTTGGCCGCTTGGGTTCAACAAAGGCGGCGGGTCGTTCATGTACCACCTGGATAAAAACCAGGTCTACGTGGGTTACATAATCGACCTAAACTACAAAAACCCCAACCTCTACCCCTACATGGAATTTCAAAGGTGGAAGCACCATGACCGCATCGCCCGCGTGCTGGAAGGCGGCAAGCGGGTGGCTTACGGTGCCCGCGCGGTCACCAAAGGCGGTTTTCAGTCAATTCCCAAGGCCACTTTCCCGGGCGGAGCGCTACTGGGCTGTTCGCTCGGTCTGGTGAACCTGCCGCGTATCAAGGGTAACCACAACGCGATGCTGTCAGGGATCGCCGCAGCCGAAGCTGTGCAACAGGCTATCGCAGCCGGGCGCGAAGGCGATGAACTGCCCACTTACAACAAAGAGTTGCGCGAAGGCCCGGTCGGCCAGGACCTATGGAAGGTCCGCAACGTGGCGCCGCTGAACGGCAAGCTGGGGCCTCTCGGCGGACTTAGCATTGGCGGGGCGGATATGTGGATCCAGACGCTTTTGAAATTCAGCCCACTGGGGACACTGAAGCACGGCAAAACAGACGCCCAGGCGACCGAGCCCGCCGGAAAACACCCGACCATTGACTACCCAAAGCCGGACGGCAAACTGTCGTTCGACCGGCTTACCAACGTCAGCTTTTCGGCCACCAACCACGAAGAGCATCAACCTTGCCATCTGCGCCTAAAAGACAGCGCAATCCCCATTTCGGTGAACCTGCCAAAATATGCGGAACCTGCGCAGCGCTATTGTCCAGCGGGTGTCTACGAAGTGCTGCGCGACGACGACGGGTCAAACCCGAGGTTCCAGGTGAACTTCCAAAACTGAGTCCACTGCAAAACCTGCGATATTAAGGATCCCAGCCAGAATATCACCTGGGTTACCCCCCAGGGCGGCGAAGGGCCCAACTACCCTAACATGTGATCGTCTGCGGCAGTTGCGTTTATTGTGTTTACGCCCATGGGTGGCTAGGCTTTCGGGAAATTAGGATTGGCCCGACAGGGAGCACAAAGATGTCATTTCGCACGACCTTGAACGCAGCGACCGCGGCGACATGGGTGATCGTCGCAGGGCTGGGCACCGGGGTCGCGGGCATATCCACACCGGTGGCAGCACAAGGGCTGGCTGGCGCCTACCTGGCCGGCAACCAAGCCAACCGCGACAACAACTACGAGGTCGCGGCACGATACTACACACGCGCCCTGGCCCGTGACCCGTCGAACCCGTTTCTTTTGCAAAACGCCCTTATCAGCTACATCGGCAAGGGCGATGTAGCTCGCGCAGTAGCAATCGCGGAAAAGGTGGCTTCTGGCGATTTTTCCACTCAATTAGCGGATCTGGTCCTGGTGTCAGACGCGATCCGGCGCGACGACTACGCCCGCGCGGCCCAAATCCTAGATGACGGCTCTGACCGGTTTAGCCCCCTTCTTTCAGGCCTTCTAGCCGGGTGGATTGCCTTGGGCGACGGGCGCGTCACCGACGCGGCTGACCGTTTTGACGCTATGGACAACCCCACTGCCCTGCGCCTGTTGGGCCAATACCACAAAGCGCTTGCCCTGGCCTCGGTCGGTGACTTTGAAACTGCTGATAATATCCTAACCGGGGACACCAACGGTAACCTACGTCTTAACCGAGGCAGCCTTATCGCCCACGCCCAGATCATGTCGCACATCGGCAAAGATGCGGAAGCGATTGAGATGCTCTCGAACGCTCTGCGTGGCACGTCGGACCAAGCCGTGGCTGACCTGCGCGACCGAATCGCCGCCGAGGGTGAGGTGCCATACGACTTCATCCAATCTGCTAAAGGCGGTGCCGCGGAGGTGTTTCTAAACCTCGCCGGGCTTTTAGAACGAGATAACCAGGACCGGCTTTCCATCGTCTACGCGAGACTGGCTGAACACCTGCGCCCCAACGCCGAAGCGATCCTTATGACTGCCGAACTCCTGCAGGATCAGGAACAGTATACGCTCGCCACCAAGACATACGCGCGGGTAGCCCAGGACGACCCGATGTTCCTGAACGCCGAACTGGGCCGTGCCAATGCGTTGATCGACGACGAAAAACGCGATGCCGCCATCGAAGTGCTGCGTGGCCTGACCCGGAGCCACGGCGACGTGCCGCGCGTGCACATGTCTTTGGGGGACGCCCTGCGCGGGGGAGAACGCTATGGCGAGGCAGCCGAGGCCTATGATGTAGCGGTCGCTATGATCGAAGAACCGGCGCCCAATCACTGGTTTCTCTTTTACGCACGTGGCATTTCAAACGAACGTGAAGACAACTGGGACGCGGCCGAGGCGGACTTCCGCAAAGCGCTCGAATTGAACCCGGACCAACCCCTGGTGCTCAACTATCTCGGCTATTCTCTGGTGGAATTGCGTCGCAACCTAGAAGAGGCCCAAGGGATGATCGAGCGTGCCGTGGCGCAACGACCACGCGACGGGTACATCACGGACAGCCTTGGCTGGGTTCTCTACCGTGTCGGCAAATTTGACGAGGCGGTGGCCCCTATGGAGCGGGCCGTAGAACTGGTCCCCGATGACCCGATCATCAACGACCACCTGGGCGACGTATACTGGAAGGTCGGTCGCGAACGGGAGGCCCGCTTCCAATGGCGCAGGGCGCTCAGCTTTGAGCCCGAAGAAAAAGACGAACAGCGCATCAGGCGCAAACTGGAAGTAGGTCTCGACGTGGTGATTGGCGAAGAAGATGATCGCCAAACAACCGTTGGCGGGGGCAACTGACCCACGGTGCCGCGGGTTGGCTTATGGGGCACACTGTCTTTGAGCTGGCTCCGGCCAAGATTAACCTGATCCTGCACGTGACGGGTCAGCGACGCGACGGCTACCACCTCTTGGATAGTCTTGTTGTGTTTGCCCCAGACGCCGCGGACCGGCTTACCCTGACACCAGCCAAGGAAACTCGGCTCACCGTCCGCGGTCCTTTTGCCGGGGCGGTGCCCCCGGGCGCCGAAAATCTGGTACTACGTGCGGCGCACCTTGCGGGGGTAGGAGCCCATATAGAACTGACAAAAAACCTACCGGTGATGGGAGGAATCGGCGGTGGGTCTGCCGACGCGGCCGCCTGCCTTCGCGGCCTTGCCCGGGTCGCGGACAGGCCTTTGTGCGACGGACTGTCGCTCGGTGCCGACGTGCCCGTTTGCGTAGCGGGACGTCCCGCACGCATGGCAGGCATCGGCGACATCGTAACTCCGCTTGACACCTGGCCTAACCTTGCCGCCGTTCTTTTAAACCCCGGGGTAAGCCTTTCCACGCCCACAGTCTTCAAAGCACTTAAGAAACGTCAGAATTCACCGCCAAACTGGCGTGCGCTAAACTACGACGACCCGCTCCCCTGGCTCAAAGCCGGCCGAAACGACCTTGAAGAGCCCGCTAGGCGCCTGGCCTTACCGGTGCGCCACGCGCTTGATGCCCTGCGCGATGCGGGCGCCGATCTGGTGCGCATGAGCGGTTCTGGCAGCACCTGCGTAGGCCTTTTTTCCGACATGCCCGCGGCCCGCACCGCCGAGACGCAACTCGCTCGTCCCGGATGGTGGGTTCGGGCCACAAGGCTCACAGGGACCAATCCGCCCTGACTGCCGCCGCAAGGGCCACTGCGGACCTTTGTTATTTGAGTATTTGGTCAGAGAAGAAGGGGGACGGCATCCCCCCCTAGAGCGCGCGGCTCAGAATCTGGGTGGCAGGCGGGTTTCGTGTGTGCTGGTCTTTGATGGCGCCTGGTTGGGCGGATGTGTTGTGTCAGCGGCTTTGTCGGATGCGACCGGCGTCCAGGCGCATGCGGTGCACTAGGTCGGTTCCTGCCCAAGCGCGGTTTTGCGTACAAAAAGAGACGCTGGTTGCGACCCAGAGGCCCCGCGCAAGGGTCTGAAAGCAGCGCCATGATGGGATCACGCACCGCCTGCCAGCCGTTGTCAAAACTGACCTGGCCTGCCCGCAGGGGCGGTCACACCGGGGCGCG